>JAYKJC010000751.1:0-5476 GCA_035285885.1 Leptolyngbyaceae cyanobacterium
CAACAACATCAATAAGTGACTGGCTATCCGGTGCAAGCGCTTTAACAATTTTGAGAATGACATCAGCGGCTTCATCGATCGGCTTCAGTACAGCATTGGGCTTGGCATATCGACTTTTTGCCCGATAGAAGCGTCGGTAGAGTTGGGTAAGCTGGCGAAGTTGATTCATATCGTTCCCTTCTGGATCGAAACAGTAATAGAAGTCTTGATAGAGTTTGATTTTTTCAACAGGGGCAGTGTCCCAGTCAAGTTTGCGCACTAACTTAGTGAGGTAATGAAAGACATAGAGCGGATTAGTTTCTATATCTCTTGCCAGTGCTGCCAATTTTCCCCAATCAGGATCACCATCTTTTTTACGGTTAACTTCTAGATGAATGCAGTAGGCGGCACTTAGCGCATTCAATGGGGAAAACTGATTCGGCTGTCGGGGTAGAATAGCATCTAATCGGTAACTGTCCAGCTTGACTAGCGTGAAAATCGCTTGATGCTCCCCATCCAATACCGTCGTCTGCTCAAAGTCAGCACCACTGATAAACGGTGGTACAGGTGACTCTGAAGCAACGACCTTGACATCCAAAACTAGCGGCAATGCGAATGCTAACCAAGAGGGCATCACCCAAGATTCGGTATCAGTTGCATCACGTCCCGGAGGAAGTGCCATAAAGAAAAAGGTGAGTGGTTCATTCGGGTAACTGAGCTTGAAGGTTTGATCTTTATCGGATTCTTCTTGTAAAAGGAGACAGTCAACTGACTGATAGTTTTCGATATTGAACTGAGCAGGTTGCTTGTCTGGAACGAGATGCTTACGAATATCGGCATCAAATTTTGTCCGTCGAATCCAGGAATAAGCCTTTTGCAGAAACTTATTGGTTTCTGGGGTAAAGAAATAGGCTGGGTAAATATAAAGATACCGATACTTACGCCCCTCGAAGTCTCCTCCCGTAGCATTTGTTTGGTTCATTAA
Source organism: Leptolyngbyaceae cyanobacterium (assembly GCA_035285885.1). Lineage (GTDB taxonomy): Bacteria > Cyanobacteriota > Cyanobacteriia > CAKZMO01 > CAKZMO01 > JBCCWF01. The sequence goes on from JAYKJC010000751.1 coordinate 965, forward strand.
GATTTGCCGTAGCATCATCTCGATCGACCAAATTGCACAAATTTGTCGTTTTGCGGCTTGGGCATTGAACAAGATTTGTCGATTACTGTATACCTGGGGCGTAAAGAGTGTCGCTGATTCCATCTGCTCACTCACAGTATAGGAAGAACTAGACATCGCACAAACGTTCTCTCGCCCTCTGCCTGTAACTTTTGCTGCCTTATAGCGATCGAGTTCCGTCAAAAATGATTTTGTTGTTGGTTTGACGATCGCACCGCTTGGTAAAATAACGACACTCCGCACGTAAGAACGCAAGTCATCCCAACCATCGGGCACCGTGAATTCCTGAATACTCGGCGCGATCGCATTCGTTGCATACCTTACCATTTCAGCCATTACATCTTGAAGCTGGGCATCATCCAGATGTGGATTTTCTTGGAGATAGCGAGCTGCGAGGTAATACCATTCAAGTGGAACACCACCAGTCTTCTTGAGTGCTTGAATTGCTTTGACAGAAGCGACCTCAGATGCCAACCCTAAAAATTCTGCTAGCTTCTGAGTCAGATCAAGCTCAGGTACCGTTTTTCGGTTAGCTTTAGGTACTTGTTTTTGAGTATCGGTGAAGCGATCGCTCCAAGCTCGCCAGATCCCACGACAGAGAATGTCTCCAAATTCGCCCAGACGATCAATCCGATAATCATCAGTAAATCTCAAATTAAGATGAGCAGGGAGTTCACCTTGAGTTTGGAAACTGAGTAGACTATCACTACGTTTAGCTGCGATCGAAGGTTTTGCTGAATGAATAATCCGACAGGCTGCCTTATGCGCAATGTCCATAATTTCCGGAGCATTACAAAATAACCAGTAATACTCAGCAAACTTGAATCCTTTACCCCCACGAGCAAATCCAGTCTGTCGTTGCCGGAGTTGCCCCCCGCAAAGTATTTTAATTTTTTGAATGACTTTTTCTGGGATGCTCTCAATGGCTATTTCTGGCGCATTAACTTGAGCAAGATAGACCACGCCATCGGGTAAATATAAGAGGGGTTGATAAAACTCTTGAGGATGAAGATCCATCAAGGCATTGTTAATTACATTGGTCAGTGCTCCACGGTTGTCAGAAAGAGCATGATAGCTAAATTCTAATTGTCCTGCACTCAGATCTCGTAGCAAATCAGTGAAACTATTCGCTTTAATATCGTTGGGATGCTTAATTACCGATGCAAACAAGTCAGACAGGCGAACGAGCCGAAAGAGAATTTGTTGGATGCGTTCATCCAATTGACATTGATCCAATCCCCGTTTCTTCATACCGAGGTCAGCATCCCATTTCTCGCCAGCATTATTGCTAATCCAGAGAATATCATCTACATACGATTTCCAGCTAGCGCCGATCAGTCGATCGAGTCCTAAGTCTTGCATTTTCTGTGCAATGTAATCTCGCCCAAGATTAGGCGCATCAGACTTATGGGGTGGCTCTTGCCGCCAATTACGACCAGAAAATTTACCGAATGGGTCATTTAAACTTAACCAATTTGGGTAATCAGGAAATTTGTCAAAGTCGTGCAATATATATGAAGTAATATAGATTGCAGCTTCTAATTCCTCACATAAGCGCTTTACAGGATTAGTCTCCACTGTCTTCTGAAGTACCCGAAAAATACGGTATGTCGGAAAAAATCCATTCAGCAAGTGAGACGTAAAAGATTGGTCTTCTTTACTCCGATCGACATTCTTACCTTCGGCTCGGCGATCTTCAGTGAACTGCCCCCCTTTTGCAGTGGTTCCCACTAATTGCCGCATCAAATTTGGCAATATATATTCAGCAAAACGTTGCAGTAAATCGTCTGTTAGGTTTCCTTCAGTTTCCTGAATCGCTTGCTTAAAGAGCTTGATGGTGAGAAGCTCAGGTGATGCGGCTACTTCTGGTTCATTACTTTCATTTGAATCAAGGCTCAAAAGCGGTAAATCATCATACTCACTCATTCCCATTCTCCTCTGGAACGATCGGCTGGTACTCTTGAATAGAATTATTACGAATGACCCACAATTTACCGACAATACTAGAGATTTCTAGCCCTTGAATCAGTGTTTCAATTGCTGCATTCCAATCGGTGAATTTCATTTGTGCAGGGAGCCGAATGACTGCAATCCCACAATAATTAGCTGGGTTGTAGCGTCCTCGATTCGTAAAGTCACGATCGGCAGTGACCAAACAACGTTCTTCTTGACGGCAGATTTCAATTAGCTCCGTGTCAGGAGCCGATATCATATTCTGCTCAGGTACTGTTGCAACATCGTATCCTGCCGATCGAAATCGAGTTAGAATGCGCAAATCTACGTTTTCATCCAGCTTAAATTTCATGCAACGGTCTCCCGCGATCGCTCCAGCGGAAGTTCTGCCCAACCTCCACGAGACATCTCAGCTCCATAGGCAATACAGGCAAGAATATCTTCCCGGACAATGCTGGGATAAGCTTCTAGTAAGCCTTCAATCGTTTCGCCACCCGCTAAATAATCCAAAATTAACGAAACCCAAATACGATGTCCCTTAATACAAGGCTTACCAAAACAAATATTGGGATCGATCGAAATTCGGGATAGTAAGTTATCAGCAGCCATCGATTTTACTCCATTGCAAAACGAAAGTATCTACCTAACCTGTTGTCGTAAATTTTCTAGACGTAGCCATGCATTATCTTTCTTGACTTCAATATATTCCCATCCATTCACAGGACTGCCGTTTAATTTGGTAGCCAAGGGGCTGGGTTTATCAAACTCCTCACCGTCATAAAGCACCGTCCCTTTTGAAGAAATTGTCAAACTATTGAGATAGTCGCGTCCAATATTTTTTGCATGATCTCGCTTCAACCTTACTCGTACAGGCATTCCTGATCGAGTCAGTCCAGCATCAAACAACTGCGACAAGAGGACATGAGTTCTCATTCTTTTCTCTTGATTGTCTGCCCTGGAGCTGACGTATCCTTCTGGTGCTTCACGATCATGCTTCGACTCTTCAACCTTGATCGAGTCCAACCCAGCACTCGGTTGCGGTGAGATGCTTTGTATAAAAGGGTCTGCATTCATCGATTTCAGCCATTTTAAAAGGTCTTCACAAAGTGGTGTCGGCATTTGTGCTAAATCGTTTTCGGTCAATTGAATGAACATAGCAAATCCTATGGCAAGGTTCTTCTCCACCATCATGTCGCATGGAACCCTATTCGTCAACATGTTACTGTAGCCGTATGATTTAAGGTGTTACTGTTGCCGTTCTGAGATAGGAATGTAGCAAGATCGTGTAACCTCTATATAAGAGAGAGGGTTTCGGTCTGGAATGCCTTTGAGGTATTGAAAAACTGTTGCCGTCTGATATTGGGCACAGCCCTTTCTCACCTACTTCTTTCAACAAATCCATCCCATATCCTCCTTGGGTTTCCAGCGCCAAGTTAAGGTCTCTAGCATCAAAGCAGACTTACCAAAGGCGATCGTATAGGGCGGTGCCCGATCGTCTGGGTGATTGCTCAAGCCATAAGCCTGGAACTGCATCGGTAGCCCAAGTTTTACCCGTAGCTCTTCACGACTGCGATCGCTGATATAGCAAACAATCCCCCGCCGACATAAGGCTTGGCTGATCGCATTAGCTCCCACTGTTACTTCTAGTCCCCTGAGGATTTGCACTTTGCTCAAGCGTGCTAGATCTCCCACATCACCAGAGTGATAAAAATGCCAGTTCTCTCGAACATCCCGATAATCTAGTAATTTCAGATAGCACAGCGACTCCTCAAATTGGTTCTGTGGCAGTCCTGCGCGTTGAGCCTGAGCCTTAAAGTCTTCTGGATCCATCAATTCAAATACAAAGTTACTGAGGAGTCCCGGTAGATGGTACGTCTTAAACTTATCGCGTTCCGGTTCATCGGAATTCGTTGCATCATAGATGGCGCAATCTAGCTGGCTACTCCCCCGAAAGCTTCGAGCTTCATCAATAATCTTGTTTTGTTTTGCATTGATGCACCGTTGTACATTCGCATACTGATGCTTCAAGTTAACCTGGAAGGCTTCCTCCACATCTTTTGCGAAGCCATCCACTGCCTCAGGATACTTCTCCTTTAGCCTGCGAATTTCCAGATGCATACAAACAGATTGCACGGCACCCCAGCGTTTTGGGTAATCCTCAAATTGATTGACAGATGACCAGGATTCTCGAATCGAGTTAGTAAAAAAGACCCGATCGTACTCTTCCTCAGAATTCAATCGAGCAGGCTTGCCATCGATCGCATGAAATAACCTGGCCACTAGATAATTAGGAATTAAGGCATAGGCTTGATAGCTCGCAAAGCCTTGATGCCGCCCTAATCGCCCAAATCGTTGAATAAAGTTTCCCGCATCTGCAGCTTCAAAGACCAGAAAGTTAATTTTAAAATCTACCCCAACATCGATCGTCGAGGTTCCAAGGAGTAAATCAGCATCGGCTAGTGATCTGGCTCGTTCACTCTCCCCTGTGAGGCTGGTATTCGGTAAAAAAGTTAATACATG
>JAYKJC010000752.1:0-3630 GCA_035285885.1 Leptolyngbyaceae cyanobacterium
GCGCTCACGGGGATGTTCCTTCGATGAGCGGGCAACTGCATAAGCCGACATAAAGAGCCTTCCGACATACTCCTCTACCTCCACCCCTGGCGGCAGCGGTGGAGCATCAGCGAACGTCGTGTTGAATTGCTCAGTGCTAATCATGCAGTCGCCCCCTCAGTGAACGGCCTCAGCTTACACGTTGACCGTAATCGCAGACACCGCAACAGGCACTCGGATATTGCCGCGAAACGTTCCGTCTTCACTAATCGAGTTGCTGTAGTAGTTGGTGCGCTGAGCTGCATCCAAACCCGAATTGACCGCAACTTCCACATTCGACGCATGACGCATCATATTCAGAAGCAGTTGGTCAACCGAGCCAGGGTCAGTTCCATTGAGTCCTTGTGCTGTTAGCAGCGTGCCGATATCAGGGGCACCTGGGGTTGCGTTCCATTGAGTGAGGTTCATCATCATCTCCTTGTGTAGAAAATAGTCTCACCTTTTTATGTTGAGACAAGCATATGATACCCATGAACCATTAATGTCACCACGATAGGAGTCAGAATTTAGGCCAATGAACTGAATTTTGGATGCGATGTATCCAGATCTCAACTACCTCTGCGATTCAAGAACATGGCGATCGCGAGACTAATATCTAAGCTCTGAATAACTTTTTAAGTAACAGAGCTGTTACGAAGCTTACATTTCCTTGATGATGTGGGCGAAGATGTCCTCATGTGGATAGTAATCGCTCTAAGAGTGTTTCCTTCCAAAAAACTGAGCCACTCCGAGGTGTAGCAAATGGGCAACTTGTTCAAGGTTGTTACACTTCCCCAGACGAGTAGTGCACAAAATTGACTGATTGCTCCTCCGATAACTGTAAATTCAAGCAGAAAAAGTTTGCATCTCTGTATCCTGGACATCCTGCCAGAGAGACTAGTGGCCTACTAGCAATCAGTTACCAGCCGGTCGGTAGTAATGTTTAGATGTAATACAGCTGAATTAACTTAGGTTTACTATGGAATCATTTGATTAAAGTTTTGGGAGAAATCCTGTAGATGACAAACATAACAGGGCATACTGATGGTCATGCACCACTTGTGTTACATAATCGGTATGAATGTCATACTCCATCACAGGGTAGCTCTCATCGCGATCTAAATCTTATCGTTGAGCTACGATATCCATCATCAGCCCGACTTATAACTTCGTTAAAATTTGATTAGATTTAGCGTTCAGTTTCATAATGCTTGTTTTGCTCGTTATGAATGGAGGTCAACGTGATAGAAGAGACGGGTGTTGCTGATTCGAGGGATGATTTTGGTAGGAGTGTAGGGTCTATGCCTCTACTGTCGCTCATTCTGAGAATCAGATACAGCGCTGATATAGCCTGATTGGGCTGTCTTCTCTAGTTTCTAATATTCACAGGGCCACGTTTTTGCGCAGTAACGTCTTACAGCAGTAATTTTTGTGACTGTGAAGCATGCTTGTCTTCATTTATACAAAAAAGAGATAATTAACTCATTCATGATGCTGATGGAATCAATGCAATACTGGCCGCTTCTCTGAAACGACATGGATGACATCATCCAAATTGACCAGGGTGGGCTCGTAATGGTAAACGGCAGTGCTTTTGGGATAGTTTAGTCCCTTCGCTCGATGCAACGGATTTGGAGGCTAGTCAATGCTGGAAATGAAACTCGCTGGAATTGCCCTCGATGCAGCGACCCGAAGCCCGATTGTTTTGTTACAAGACACGGCGGATCGAAGACAACTGCCGATCTTCATCGGACAGGAACAAGCGAGAGCCATCATTAATGCCCTTGATAATCAAAACCCCCCACGCCCTCTCACCCATGACTTGATGGTGAATGTGATTGAAGAGTGGGATTTAGAACTTGAAAAGGTGATTATCCATTCTTTGCAAGATAACACCTTTTACGCGACGTTAATCATGCGAAATGGGGAGATCACAAAGGAGCTAGACGCACGTCCGAGTGATGCGATCGCCCTTGCCTTGAGAACTGACAGTCCCATTTGGGTGATGGAAGAAGTGATTGCCGATGCCTCCATTCCAGTGGATCGAGATGCCGATGAAGCCGAGCGGAAAGCATTTCGAGATTTTCTCTCTGGCTTAAAGCCTGAAGACTTTGCCCAGCGTGGCGGACTGAGCAGCAGCGGAGAAGAAGCCTCCTGAAAAGCTTTCAGGATATCGGGGCGTGCGGACTGCGCCCGCACGCCCCGATATCCTGACATACCTAGTCCGACAGTAATAAAGACAGTAGTATAGGATTGATGCATTTTTGGGGTGGTGGCGGTCTTAGCCCGCCACCACCCCAAAAATGCGCTAGATATAGAGGACTTGCGTAAGTCCTGTAGTAGAGACAGCGCTCATTTTTCAATGCAGTATCGTCGGTTTGGGAAAACGAATCATCACGTTTCGGTGTTTTCTCTGGGGACGATGCGCTACTTGGCGTCAGCGGAACAGGCAGGGCAGGTTGTTCGGTATGCCGTTGACCGTGGCATCAATCACATCGAAACGGCCCGTGGATATGGCAAAAGCGAGGAGTTTCTGGGGCAAGCGCTACAGACCCATGCGATAGACCGATCGTCTATCGTTATTACCACAAAAATTCCGCCAACTCCTGACGCCGACTCTATGAAGACGGCCATTCAAGATTCTCTCAAGCGCTTGGGTGTGGAGTGGATCGATTGTCTTGCAATTCACGGGTTGAATACTCAGCAGCATCTTGAGGCGGTGATAGCGGCAGATGGATGCATGGCGGCAGTGAGAGAGGCGATCGCCACTGGTAAAGTTCGCCACGTCGGCTTTTCGACCCATGCCCCTCTGGACATCATCCTGCGAGCCATCGACACGGGATTTTTTGAATTCGTCAATTTGCACTACACGCTGTTTTTTCAGCGCAACGAACCCGCCGTTGAACTCGCCCATCAGCATGACATGGGGGTCTTCATCATTTCCCCGGCGGATAAAGGGGGATTGCTCTACACGCCTCCCGATCAGTTAACTCATCTTTGTGCGCCCTACTCGCCGCTTGAGATGAATCACCGTTTTCTGCTGAGCGATCGCCGCATCACCACCCTCAGCGTTGGCCCAGCCATTCCTGCAGAACTCGACACGCCGCTTGAGCTAGCCGATCGCACTGAGCCCTTATCCGATGATGAGCGTCGAGTGCTTGAACGACTAGAGCAGCATCAATCAACCGTGTTGGGGGGCGATCGCTGTTCTCAGTGTTATGAGTGCTTGCCGTGCCCCGAAGACATCAACATCCCTGAAGTGTTGAGGTTGCGAAATCTGGCCGTTGCCTACGACATGAAAGCGTTTGGAGAATATCGCTATCGCATGTTTGAAAATGCAGGGCACTGGTTCCCTGGACGAAAGGGCGATCGATGTACAGAATGTGGTGATTGCTTGCCACGCTGTCCGGAGAAACTGGCAATTCCGGAGTTGTTGAAAGATGCCCATCAGCGACTTAATGGCCCCAAGCGACGCCGCCTCTGGGAAAACTGACTCTATCGAGCGATCGCCCCTCTCAGCATGCCCAACACTAAGCGAACATGCTCCTAAATCTTGAATTGGGTGTCGAAATTACTTCTCTTGATGAAAAAATAGCGATCGCTCGTTCGCAC
>JAYKJC010000753.1:0-10600 GCA_035285885.1 Leptolyngbyaceae cyanobacterium
ACCGAAACTCCCAGTGAGGAGAAGGCTCCTACGCCAAACAAGAATGGGTAGAACAGCTCGGTTGCGATGTACCGATCCATCACTGAAATTTTCGGAAGCCCGTCCATCAGTGAGAGGCTTTTGTTGGGAGAACGTGGGAAACTGGAAGCCATAACGCTAGCCGATTAGAAAAGAACGAGTCGTTGAATTAAGCTTTGAACTGTCAAGCTTGAACCTATCAAGTTTGGGATTATCAAGCTTGGAGTTCTCAAGCTTTGAGTTCTCAAGCCTTGGATTAAGGTTGAAAGTTTTCACCCAAGTAGTGTTGACGCACCAGGGGATTGTTGTATAGCTCCTCAGCGCTGCCGCCTGCAAGCACTTCACCGTCTCGCATAATGTAAGCACGATCGGTAATAGCAAGCGTTTCTCGAACGTTATGGTCGGTAATCAAAATGCCGACATTCCGTTCTGAACAAAGGCGGACGAGGATTTCTTGAATCTCTGAAACGGCGATGGGGTCAACGCCTGTGAATGGCTCATCAAGCAATAAGAATGTTGGGCCATCAATCCCTGCGGCAAGGGCACGGGCTAGCTCCGTTCTCCGTCGCTCTCCACCCGACACCTGTCCGCCTGGGGTGTTGGCAATTTTTTCGAGCCGAAACTCCTTGAGCAAGTAGCGGAGGCGATCGCGATGTTCTGCTCGGGGAACTTTCGTTTGCTGTAAGACCAGCAAAATATTATCTCGCACACTGAGATGCCGAAACACACTGGCCTCTTGCGCCAAATAGCCGAGCCCTAAGCGTGCCCGTTCATGAATAGGAAGGTCTGTTACATTATGGCTATCGAACCAAACCGTTCCACTATCGGGCTTCTCTAAACCAGTGGCAATGTAAAACGTTGTCGTTTTGCCTGCACCATTGGGACCCAGTAACCCCACCACTTCACCTTGCAGCACTGAGAGGCTTACCCGATTGACAACCGTCCGCTTGCCATAACTTTTTCGAACATTTTCTAAGGTGATTTTCACAGGCTGGCTATCAATTGACTCACAGGGCTCAGATAATTCCAGATTGTATCAAAGTGAATGATGGGTAGGGGTAAGTCTGCAAGGATATTTGGGCATGCGGGCGCAGCCCGCGCGGCCAACTATCTTTACATCTTATAGCGGCTTTCAACCGCCTTAGGAACAGAAACAGTTGTGTGTGGCACGCCACACACAACTGTACTTAACCCACGCGCATAGCGCTGTAAGAACTACGAGTGGTGGTCGAGCATTTCGTCGAGCATTTCATTGATACAATCGGAACAATTTTACTGGTTTAAGCGAAGCATATTTCGACACCTAATATAGCTCAAGGTGATCCCCCGATGTCCAAGTCGAAGACCAGGTTAAAAAGTGGGTTAGTATCCTCAGCAGAAGGGCGATCGCCCTCCCCTTCTAAGAACACCGATCAGAAGAATACAGATTAGAGCGTCTAATATTTTTTCATCTGGAGCCAGTCTGACTGAAGAATCGCGTAGATCTTCAGATCTTTAAACTCTCCCCATTTCAATGTTTTTTGGCGGCGACACCCTTCATCCCTCATCCCCAGCTTCTGCATAACTCGTCTAGATGCAGGGTTGTCCGTGAAGTGGGACGTCTGAATTCGATTCAGCTTTACGAATAAATCCGCGATGTTTTACAGGGATGTTTTACAGTAGAGAAACGTTACTGCTTGTCTTCGTTCATCACCATGCAAACTCGCGATCGCTCCACCGACATCTCCAACGGTTCTCATGATGAATCAACATCATCATTGCCGACACCAAATATTTTCGTGCCCAATCGCATCGCATCGGTGAGTCGCACGACCAAGGAAACCGACGTTCAGGTGACGGTCAACCTCGATGGGCAAGGACATTGCACGGCCCAAACGGGGATTCCGTTTTTGGATCACATGCTGAACCAGATTGCTTCTCACGGCTTGCTCGACCTCGACATTCATGCCACGGGTGATTTGGAGATTGACGACCACCACACCAACGAAGATGTGGGGATCACTCTGGGGCAGGCGATTCAGAAGGCACTGGGCGATCGCAAAGGCATCGTCCGTTTTGGCCACTTCATCGCACCATTGGACGAATCCCTCGTTCAGGTGACGCTCGATTTTTCTGGGCGTCCTCATTTGAGTTATGGATTAGACATTCCGACTCAGCGCGTGGGGACCTATGACACCCAACTGGTACGCGAATTTTTTGTGGCGATTGTGAACCACACCCAGATGACTCTCCACATTCGTCAGCTGGATGGGATCAACTCTCACCACATCATTGAGGCGACCTTTAAGGCATTTGCCCGCGCCATGCGCATGGCGATCGAAATTGACCCTCGCCGCGCCCATGCGATTCCCAGCTCGAAGGGGGTTCTCTGAGAAACGTCAACATCATCCACGCTGCCAAATTTTGATGCTCTCATCCACACTGGCACTCACAAGTTGGGTTCCCAGTGGCGAAAATGCCAGACTGCTGACGCTCCATCCATGCTGCAACACATGGAGTCGCTCAATGCGACTGGCTCGTGTGCCCTGCATTTCGGGGGGGCTTGGAGAAGAGACAGACTGAGGTTGTGCGGTGTCTGGGTAAGTGAACCTTGGACTCTCTGTGGAGGGGCGGGGAGGACGGACAAGCGCGGCCTGGGCTGGAGGGATCTGAGCGAGTTCGTTGATGATCTGGATTTCCCAAAGCTGGATGCAGGTATCTTCACCGCCACTTGCAAACAGCCAGGAGGATGATTCGACTGCTGGACCTGCGGCTAAACAGCGCACGGCATCTTGGTGAGCCAGAATGGTTTTGATGGGCGTCGCCTTTGCAATGTCCCAGAAGGTCATTTCTCCATCGCCACTGCCGCTGACCATGACGAACCAGTCGGGGCTGACGGCAAAGGCTTCGATGGGGGCACGGTGGGCACGAAATGTGTTCAGTAGCTCAGCGGTTCTCAAATCCCATAGACGAATAGTTTGGTCGTGGCTGCTGCTGAGCAGGGCTTTTCCGTCGGGATGAATGTAGAGTTGGGTGATGCGATCGCCATGTTTGTGAATACGCTCAATAAATTCACCCCGCTCCAGATCCCAGAACTCGATGACGCCGTTATCGCCGCCACTCACCAGGAGACTGCCATCGGGACTGATGGCGATCGCCGAGATCACCCATTCTGAACTGGAGAGCGTGCTAATCAGCTTTCGCTCACTCAGATCCCACAGCTTGATGGTGCCATCATCGCTGCCGCTGACCAGGGTCGAACCATCGGGGGTGAAACACAGGGTGGTGATGCGATCGGTATGTCCGTCGTTCTGAAGTAGCGACTTCCCCTCGATCGTATGAAGCTTTGTGCCCGATTGCATATTCCACAGCATGATGCGGCGATCGGTGCTGCCACTGGCGAGCACTTGTCCGCTTGGGCTGACGGCAACCGTGGTGATGGCCCCTCCATGCCCGATGAGTTGGTGAGCGCAATACCACGGCTGTTCAGGCACGTCGGCGGCTTGGGGCACGGGCTCATAGTCAGGGTCAGGAGGGGGAGCTTTAAAGTCTGGATCGGGGGCGTAGCTTGCGACGGCTGCAATGCCCTTTGGAAGGTCGTAGGTCAGTCGGCGGGTTTGCTGAATTCCTACATCGGGTGGGGGCGATCGCAAATCCTTTAATGCCGCTGCCGCTGTTCGATAGCGCTGATTCACCGATCGCCGCAGCATCTTATTCAGCACATAGGCCAGTTCATCGCTCACGGGTTCGAGCAAATACTGTTGCCAAACCCACGCATCTTGACTCACGGAATACAGTTCAAACGGGTGGAGTCCGGTTAACAAATGCACACAGGTGACCCCCAGGCTATAGAGGTCACTGGAGAACACGGCTTTGCCCATGGCCTGCTCAGGAGCTAAGAATCCGGCACTACCAATGACGGTTCCGGTGCGGGCAAGGGCCGTTTGGGTGGCTTTTTTCGAGGAGCCAAAATCGACGAGCACCACAGGACTATCGACCAGGGGCGCAATTAAATTGCGAGGCTTGATGTCTCGATGAATGATGCGGCGATCATGAACAAAGGACAGCACGGGCAACAAGTCTTCGAGGAGTTGCCGAATGCCTTCTTCTTCAAACGGGCCATCTTCTTCTAAAACAGATTCGAAGTCGTGACCCTCAATAAATTCCTGAATGAGGTAATTGCCGTCTTCTTCTTCAACAGAATCAAGCAGGGCGGGAATTTGAGGATGTTGCCCCAGTTCTGCCAGGCGATCGACCTCTTGCCGAAACCGCTCAATGGCCTCAGGGGATGGGCGATCGCCCATCTGATAAATTTGCTGCTTGATAACACACCGGGGTTCACCTTCAAAGCCTTCGTCAATGGCAAGATAGGTTTTGCCAAAACCTCCTTGACCGAGCGGCTCAAGGGCTCGATATCGAGCTGCCAACAACAAGAGTTGCCCACAGGCTTCGCAATAGTTATTCGTATCGGGATTGCGCGGTGCAGGACAGTCCAGGTTCAGGCAATAGCTCATTCAATCTCGCAATAACGGGTTACGTTTCCAACCATCGACAATTTCAGCATATCGAATGCGTCATCACAATGGCGAATTGTCTCAGGATTCCTACAGCGCTATGCGCGTTGGTTAAGTACAGATGTGTGGGGCGCTGCGCGCCCCACACATCTGTTTTTGTGCTTAACGAAGTTGCAAACCGCTATATCTCACGATGCAAAAACAGCGGTGGTGTTACCCCGCCCATGACTTCCGGGCTTAAGGCGATCGCCCCCGCCTTAGGACTGACCGGGTGGAGGATTGCGCATGGGGATGAGGACAAAAATAATCACCAGAGGAAGTGCCGGGCAGAGGTACTGTCCCAATCGGTAATTGCCAAACAGTGTCTGACAGAAAGCCAGGAGAGAGGAACCAATAGCACTCGCCAGCACCAGAACCATCATCTCGATTCCGGCGATCGCCACCCTGCTGACATTTAGAAAAGTTACTCGCCGTAGATTTCGGGAACACTGGGGCTGAGATAGCCGCATACCTCTGGGCTTTTCCCTTTCGTTCCATCATCTCTTTCCTTCGCAGACGCTCAGCCATATGCCCGAAAAACACACTCAACCTCTTCCGACACTGAAATATGAATTAGTCAGAGCAAAGGTTTTACCTCCTCTAATTGCTACCGTCTGCCTTTTACAAGCCATTTTTCTAGGAACCTTCTGGCAACAACATCGCCAAGATCTGATAACAGCCGAAAAGATCACCACCCAGCGAGTACAAGATTTGCTGCGGGAAGAAATGGCAGCAGATCTAGAAAAAATGAATACGGCAATGGAAGTAATTATTCGTGATGCGGATCTAGCTGATGCGTTAGCAGCCCGAGATCATGAACGGTTGATAGAACAAGGGCAACCCCTTTTTGAACAATTTCGCGACAACCATCAAATTACTCATTTCTATTTTCACCAGCCTGACCGGATTAATCTTCTACGACTCCACAAAGAACTCAGAGGGGATTTGATTAACCGAGTCACCATTCAAACAGCGGAAAAAACTGAACGCCCCAGCGCAGGTCTGGAGCAAGGGCCTACGGGGAATCCAGTCTTGCGGTTAGTGTATCCGTGGCGGAGCAATTTTGCCGACATGTCCGCAGCCGATTTATTTGCAGATTCCAGCACAGGGGAGCTATTAGGCTATTTGGAACTAGGGATTGAATTTGAAGATATTGCCAAACGCGTTCATGACATTTTGGATGTCGAACTGATCGTGGCAGTAGACAAAGAGTTTTTGGATCAACAGCAATGGGCTGCTCGCAACCAAAAGTTAGGACGCCAGTCAGATTGGAATGAGTTTACCGACCATGTCATTATTGATAAAACCATTTCTGATATTCCAGTTGAAGTTTCTGAAGCTATCGAACGTCTCGATACTGGAGTCGAAAGATTCAGAATTAACAACAACACTCAAACTTACCAATTCATCTCCTTCCCATTCAACGATATTGATAATCGCGAATTGGGCTATGTTGTGGCACTCAAAGATATTTCAGCCGATGTGCAAAAGGCTCGACAATCGATTTTCCACATCTTGGTATTAACAATTGGTATTAGTGCAAGCTTTGGAGTAGGATTCTATCTGTTTTTAGGTACAGTTGAGCGAAGCTTAAATGAACGCAGGGTAAAACTTGCAGCCGCAACAGATGCTTTAGCTCAATCAAAAGCTCAGTTGGAAAACTATAGCCAAACTCTAGAACAAAAAGTTGAGGCTCGTACTCAGGAAGTTCAAGCGAAGAATCAGGCGTTAGAGCAAGCCTTACAGGAATTAGGAACAACTCAAGCTCAAATTGTCCAGACTGAAAAAATGTCGAGTCTGGGCCAATTGGTTGCAGGCGTTGCCCATGAAATTAATAATCCTGTCAATTTCATTCACGGCAATCTAAGGCATGTTCGCGACTATACCCAGGATTTACTTCGCTTTATCGGTCTCTATCAAACCCATCATCCTAATCCTGCAACAGAAATCACTGCCGCAGCAGATGAGATAGACCTAGACTTTTTACGAAGCGATTTGCCTAAGATTATTGATTCTATGGCAATTGGGACAGATCGTATTCGCCAAATTGTGCTGTCATTACGAAATTTTTCCCGTTTGGATGAAGCCGAATTTAAGACCGTTGATATTCATGAGGGAATCGATAGCACTTTGCTCATCCTGCAACATCGACTGAAAGCTCGACCTGGCTCACCAGCCATCAGTGTATTTAAGGACTATGGTCAACTGCCAGCGGTGGATTGTTACCCTGGACAGCTAAATCAGGTATTCATGAATATTCTTGTAAATGCCATCGATGCCCTAGCAGAGGTCAGAACAAAGCGAACGTTTCAAGAGAACCAAGAAAATGCTGGCAAGATTACGATTCGTACATCTGCACCGAATGACCTGTGGGTGCAAATTGAAATGGCCGACAATGGGCCTGGTATGGTTGACTCTGTTCGTCAAAAGATTTTCGATCCGTTCTTTACAACGAAATCAATCGGGAAAGGAACGGGAATGGGAATGTCTATCAGCTATCAGATTATTGTTGAGAAACATGGGGGTAAGCTTGAGTGCTTTTCAACGCCTGATGAAGGAACGGAGTTCATCATTCAGCTTCCCATCCGGCAACATGCATCTGAGCAATAAGAGTACAGGAGTGATTTCAATAAGGTGCTACAAGAAGTACTACAGGTGCAATACACTTTCTTGTCAACACGGCGACTATATCTGTGTTAAGTCCAAGCACGGTAGTGTAGTCTTGGGTTTTAATTGGCCTTTTTCGTTATAGTTCAAGAAAGCCGAACACTACCAGTCTTCGAGTATAAAACCGATGGGACTGCAAACGGGTGTTGCTGATTCTGAAGAATGATGGTGTCTATCCTGATTGCAAGCTATGCTTAGTGAGAACATCCATCTAAGCTGAGTGTTCCATACACTGGCCTACCATCTTCTATAGATGGAATGATGATGAGCTTGTGTATGGAGTAAGTTGTTCTACAAACAGCCAATTAGCCTTGTGTAGGCTAATATTTAGGCTACTATTGTGGTAGAAGTTTGACGTCAGGGTTAGTTTGAGTCAGGGTTAGTTGTACGTCGCCGGTCTTTTGACAAGCTAACGGGTGCCCGAGATATTGAAAAGAGACGTGTTCGACTGATAAGAGTTGAACCTAGAAAAGTTTTTAAAAATGGAATGAGTGAGTGGGACTTGGTTTGGGTTGCGTGCCGTATGGCACTTGGCTATGTGAAAGAGAACCGATGTTCACACCGATGCTCCAACAAGTTTGCATCTACCTGGAAACGCTAGCAACGAGCATTCGTGCTGCCTGACTGAGTGCTACCTCTAAAGGCTGTATTCCAGATTATTGACCTGGAATCCGGATGTCGTAAGAATAAAGTTGCTAGCGTTTCTATTTCCTCTTGATTCGAATGGTTGTGACTGTCAGTATCTCCGCAAAGTAGAGCGTATGCTATTGTCAAACTGGTTGAAACGTCTCTCATACAGGTTTTGAGTGAGTCAGAGTGTTGCGTCTCAGAGTGTTGCGTCTCAGAGTGTTGCGTCAGGGTGTTGAGTTGTGAGCATTGCGCCTTTTGATTTTTTCCAACTCACAGTCCGCACTTTGCTGAGCAACCCTCTTCGGTCATCGCTGACATCGATTGGGGTGTTTATGGGGGTTGCAGCCGTGATGTCTACGCTTCAGGTTGGAGCCATTGGTCGGAATGTAATTTCCAACCGATTAGCCGAACGAGAAGCCCCTCAAGTGTCTATTTATCCACAGCGGGTCTCTGGAGCATCGAGTCAAATCACAATGACGGCGGATGACCTGCAATTTCTAGAGCAACGCTTGCCAAGTTTACAAGCCATTAGTTCAGTCGGATGGATCGCGTCTGAATTGACTATTTTTCAAGGTAATGAAGCGTATCCCTCAATGCTGGCTACGACCGAACATTATTTGTCCACCAGTGGCCGCCAGATTCTTCAAGGACGTTTTTTTTCGCCCTCTGATTTTGATACGTATCGTCCGGTGGTGGTGATTGATGAGCAGCTTTTGGAACAACTCGCCGACCGTGGGTCATTGCTCAACCGTCGGATTTATATTAATCAACAACCCTTTATCGTGGTGGGCATTATTGAATCTTCACTGAATGCTGATAATCCCAATGATGGTGAGTTACTCATGCCGATGTCGATCTATCACGCTCTGTGGGGACAACAAAGGTTCAACTTGGTTAATCTTCGGCCAACCCATTTGGATCACTTAGAGGAGCTAGGAAGCAATGCAGAAGCTCTCCTCATGCAGCGCTTTCCTGGGCAGAGTTTCTGGGTTTGGAATAACGTGGAAGATATCCTGGAGCAAAAAGCGACGCTGAATTTGGCGTCTCGCGCACTCGCTGTTGTAGGGGCGATCGCCCTGATTGTGGGTGGAGTGGGGATCGCAAATATTATGATCGCCTCGACTACAGAACGCATTGCTGAAATTGGCATTCGACGAGCCGTGGGCGCAACACAACAGGAAATTCTGGTTCAGTTTATTTCAGAAGCCGTTATCTTGAGCGTCATTGGAGGCGTGAGTGCAATCCTGGCAGTTCATGGATTAACGACAGTTGTCGCTCAGAAGTTTGATCTGCCCTACACGTTTGATGCACACGTCGCTGGGATTGCTCTCAGTTCAGCCGTTGCGGTTGGAGTCGGCTCAAGTTTCTTCCCAGCCTTGCAAGCCAGTCGCCTTGACCCAGCAAAAGCGCTTCGTTCCAGCTAATTGGCCTGACGCACTATTCCTGAGGGCCAATGACCATTTGCAACCGGAAGCCTTTGCCTCCAACCTGGTGATGGCGGTCAGCCCAGTGTCGGATGACCTCATCCAGCTCATCCAGAGCCGCTTCAATATTTTCTTCAGGAATGTCTAATTCTTCAAGAATTCTGACATTGAACGGAGTCTTCTCGGCCCAGTCGCGCATGATGCGGAAGTATCGCGCCGTATCCTCCACCATGATGTACGTGCGTTCTTCGTCATCGGCGGGTGAGTATGACGAACGGGTCAACGCATAGAACGGCATGCCCCACGGGCAGTCAATGCGGGTGACAGTGCCAGAGTAGAGTAAGCGGCGTTTGATATGCTCCGCTAAGGCTTCACTCAACGGCATCTGACGATCAGACGGCAGATCTTCCTGTGAGCGGGTGTGAAGAAACTCAATCAACTCCATAAATTGGAAGGAATTGACGACTTGGGCATCTGGCAATTGAGACGGGAGTTTTTCTTCTAACTGTTTCTTTTCCTGAGGCGTCAGGCTACTGCCAGGGATGCGCGATCGCCCAGGTTGCCAGGGGAAATGCTCCATCCACACATATGGAAGCTGGATCAGATAGCGCGGTTCTTGAGTTCCGAGCATCTTCAACAACTTGCCTTCAGTCAGTGCCTGGCGAACTTCTTCAACAATGACCTTGACGCGTTTAGGCTCAATATGGTGGAGATGCCCCGTCATTCGCAAGTTTTGGCCTTGCTCTAGATAAGTGGTATAAATCGCACATTTGGCTGCCGTCGCAGCGGCATCCAAAAATGCACCATGACGATGACCACTCGTCCTCATAGCGCTAAATGCAAGATAAAGCATGATCTGATCCATTGCACTGGGGCTGAGGCGTTTAATCAGATCTACATCACTTTTCATATCAGTCTTGTTGGTGACTTACTTGAACAAATGCTAAAAGGCTCGAAATAGATGACATCCTCAATCCCCCTAGCGCCGATAGCTTAGACCAAAAACTTTCAACCAGAAATTAATTGTAAAGAATCTAAAGCAATTACTTAATATAAGTGCTTAGAAAAGTCAAAACTCAGTATAAATACATACTGAAATCTAATACCTGGCGGCTGATCTTGATCAAACTACCTGCCTTATTGTAGCTCCCATAGACGAGTTCACAACTACAGATTCACGGTCATGCACCAACTCTAAGAACACACCCATAGGATGCCTTCCCATTAAGCACACAACTTGGCAAACTTCTCAAATTTTCAATTTTCAATGAAGACAAGAGGTTCTTCAGTATGCAACGCGCCTAACATCCTTGCATAGCGGTGTGCATT
>JAYKJC010000754.1:0-11997 GCA_035285885.1 Leptolyngbyaceae cyanobacterium
CGATCGCCTCTGCCATTGTCGGCGCTTATCTGGCTTTGTTCATGCCCCTCCCCAGCAGAATGGTGGCTCAAGAAGCGGCTGAACGTCCGTCTCTTCCAGAACTCCTTAGCAAGGGAGTTCGACATGAAATTACACGCCCCGTCAACATTTTGATTATGGGCATTGATCGCGTACCAGGCGCTGAAGCAGGGGACGAGGAACTGTTCTCCGGGCGCAGCGACACGATGCTGCTGGTGCAGGTTAATCCAGAAGACCAATCCATTCGAATGCTCTCAATTCCTCGCGATACACAGGTCTCGTTTCCGGGAATGCGAGGAGTCACGAAAATCAATCATGCCAATGCTCTGGGTGGTCCTCGACTGGCCGCAGAAGTTGTCAGTCACAATTTAGGTGACATCGAAGTTGATCGGTACATTCGCTTCAGCACCGATGCGTTTCGAGAATTGGTTGATTTACTGGGGGGCGTCGAGGTTTTCGTGCCTAACCGCATGTACTACGTAGACCAGACTCAAGACTTAACCATCGATCTTGAGCCAGGCTTACAGATGTTGGACGGCGACCAGGCAGAGCAGTTTGCGCGGTTCCGTGCAGACGGGAATGGAGACATTGGTCGTGTTCAGCGACAGCAAATCCTCATTCGTGCCCTGCGCGATCGCTTCATCAGCCCATCGGTTATCCCTCGGGTTCCCCAAATCCTCCAGCTCTTAGACACCCATATCGACACGAATTTATCCACTGAAGAATTGCTGGCCTTAGCAACCTTCGGCATGGATATGGATCAGGATTCGTTGCAGATGGTGATGCTACCTGGAACGTTTAGTTCCAGCCGTGACTACATCGCCAGCTACTGGTTGATGGATGATGTGGGCGTAAGACGAGTGCTGGACAGCTACTTTGGCGTTAGCTCCATCACCTATGCAACCGATCTCAATCGTCAGTACGACAATGTGGACAACAGCTTAGATGGCCAGGTGCCGTATGGTGAATCGAGTAGTGATTCCAGGGTTGGGCGATCGCTACAAGGTCTGCGAATTGCCGTACAGAATGCCTCCGGTACGCCCTTGGTTGCTCGACAAGTGGTTGGCTATCTGAGAGAGCAAGGGCTAACGCAAGTCTATGCTATCGATGATTGGCCTCTTGAAAGTGAGCAGACACAAATCATCGTTCAAAATGGACACCTCCGAGGAGCCGAATCCCTTGGGGACGTATTGGGCATTGGGGATGTCGTTCCTGCATCGACAGGGGATTTAGGCTCTGACCTAACGATTCGCGTCGGGCGTGATTGGGTGCAACGCGTTAGCGTAGAGTGATAGTTCTTTGGATTAATCAACCGTCCAGTTTCTTTTGGAGAAGCTGATTCGTTAATTTCGGATCTGCCTTGCCTTTTGACTTCTTCATCACCTGCCCGACAAAGAACCCCAGCATCTGTTTCTTGCCGCCCCGATATTTCTCTAGCTCTTCGGGATGGGCGGCAAGCACTTCATCAATCAGCGGCTCAATGGCTGACGGATCGGAGACTTGAACGAGTCCTTTCTTCTCCACTAGAGCTTTGGGCGACCCGCCCTTCTCTAACAACTCCGGCAGAATGTCTTTGCCGATCTTGTTGCTGATGGTGCTTTTCTCAATCAGCCCCACCAACTCTGCCAACTCTTCAGGTTTGATAGCGATGTCGGTGATGGAAAGCTTGTTCTTATTGAGGTAAGCGCTGATGTCTTGGGTAATCCAGTTGGCAGCTAGCTTGGGATTGGCCCCAGCTGATACGGCTGTCTCAAAGTATTCTGCGACGGTGCGATCGTCCGTCAAGACTCGCGCATCGTAGGCCGACAGGTCTAGCTCATCTTCATAACGATGGCGCTTTTGGGCTGGAAGCTCAGGAAGCTCTCCTTTCCAGCTTTCCAGCTGCTTCTTGGATACTTCGATGGGGCCAAGATCGGGCTCTGGGAAATAGCGATAGTCGCTAGAGCCTTCTTTGACGCGCATGGTGAAGGTCTGTTGAGAACTCTCATCCCACAGACGCGTTTCCTGGATGATGGCTTCTCCCGTCTCGACCGCTTCGATTTGTCGCTCAATTTCAAACTCGATCGCCTTTTGAATGGCACTGAAAGAGTTCATGTTTTTGATTTCGACCTTCGTGCCAAATTCCTTCTGGCCTACGGGGCGAACCGAAATGTTCACATCACAACGGAGAGAGCCTTCTTGCATGTTGCCGTCGCTGACGCCGAGGTAGCGCACGATGCGGCGCAGTTCTTGGGCATACTCAGCGGCTTCTTGCCCAGAGCGAATATCGGGCTCGGACACAATCTCAATCAGAGGTACGCCTGCCCGGTTATAGTCCACCAGTGAAAAACTCGACCCCGCAAGGCGATCGCTCCCCCCGTGAACCAACTTGCCTGCATCTTCTTCCATATGCAGTCGAGTAATGCCAATCCGCTTGCGGACGGGATTGCCCTCATCATCCACCAGCTCGATTTCGAGATAGCCATGCTCAGCAATCGGCAAATCGTACTGAGAAATCTGATAGTTCTTTGGCAAGTCGGGGTAGAAATACTGCTTTCGATCAAACTTGCTGTAGGGCGCAATCTGACAGTTCAGCGCTAAACCTGCTTTCACGGCATATTCCAGCACCTTCTGGTTCAACACGGGTAATACACCGGGCATTCCCATACACACCGGGTCAATGTGGGTGTTGGGGTCAGCACCAAATTCCGTGGAACTTGTGGAGAAAATCTTGGTTTCAGTGCTGAGCTGACAGTGAGTTTCTAGACCAATGATGGCCTCATATTCCGTTTTAACAGGAGTTGCGATCGCCATATAGAACCAATATTCCGAATAGGAAGAACTTGTCGAATCCCATTGTAGCGCTCCAATTGGCGTTCTCGAAGCCCCATCATCACATGCTGTCATCACAGGCATAGGAGAGATTTTGACAGCAGGGGCGATCGCCTCTCCTCTCCCCTGCTGCCAGAATTCAACTGTCTGGTGTCTCAGTTCTTTCGCTAATTTTCCCAGGATATTATTCCAGGACATTAATTTTCACGATTCAACATTCGGTTGTCTTTAGAAGACCTTCGGGACAATAAAATCTCAGAAATTCATACCTGAGATTGATGTTCTTGTTCTCGAAAACCTTCATATTAACACTGTGAATTTCAGCGCAAAGTTATGTGCATTTCAAGATTTGAATGTACATGAATGCACGTGTGACTCTATTTGAGCAACCGTCGATTTTCGCTCTAAATCTTTATCGTTTTTGGCTTTTCGCTCTAGCTGAACATTGCAGCCTAGATGGAGTTAGCTTGATGAGTTTCTAGTAGAAACGGTCGGATTGTTCAGAATGATTTGAACGGCATAGGGCATGGAGGTGCGATCGCCAGGGCAGTTTTCTGTAAAGCGATCGTTCATCGTTCAAGAAATGATTTGAAATGATCCTCAAAGGTTTAGAGAAACGAAAACCTGCTTAATTAACTTGATTAATTTGCTTAGTTAACTTGATCTAATTAATTGCTCTATCGCTTTTGGCTCCATTGCTCCCGAAATCGGCGGCTTCTGAGGGCTGTTGCACATGCTTTCTTTGAACTGTTGCATTTCTTAGTCAAGCATTCTTAGCCAAAGTTTTCAGCCGAGATGGTATTAAATATCCAATTTTTTCTACGACGACTTCTAAAGCGACTGCGACGATATGGGGCGATCGCCCTTACTGCATGTGTATTCACAGTTCTAATTGGCTTTGTCGCCCTCTCCCAGCAGCCTGTCACCATCAGCTTCCTCGTGCGAGCCGTGGAGGCAGATCAGCTCCAGGTTTTGGTCGATCAGTTTGAATCCGAGAACCCCGACATTCGCCTGGATATTGTGCGCGGTCCCAACGCAGCAGACTCCGTGGAAGACCTCTACACGGCGTCTTTTTTATTGGGAGATTCTCCCTATGATTTGGTCTACTCCGACATTGTGTGGATTCCTAAGTTCGCCGCAGCGGGCTGGCTAATGGATTTGAGCGATCGCGTCAGCGAGACTGACTTAGACGATTTTCTCGATGCTGACGTTGAAGCCGGTCAAGTTCAGGGCGGGTTCTATCGAATGCCGTTCCGTTCAGATGTGGGCATGCTTTACTACCGCACAGACTTGTTGAATGAAGCGGGTCTGGAGCCCCCCGAAACCTTTAGTGACCTGATTGAAGCCGCACGCACCTTACAAGATCAAGATCTGGTGGAATGGGGCTACGTGTGGCAAGGACTCCAATATGAAGGACTGTCCGCTGGATTTATGGAAATTCTGGCAGGTCACGGGGGCTTTTGGATTGATCCTGACACGTCTGAAGTCGGACTGGATCAGCCTGAGGCGATCGAAGCGGTTGAGTTTCTCAAGACTGTTATTAACGAGCAAATTTCTCCTCCAGGGGTCACCAACTACTTAGAAGAAGACACCTTGCGGGTGTTTCAGAACGGCAATGCCGCGTTTCTGCGAAATTGGCCCTACGTCTGGCCCGTGGTGAATGAAGAATCTTCACAGATTAGTGGCAATGTGGCTCTGAGGCCGATGGTTCATGCTCCGGGAGAATCGAGTGCAGCCTGTCAGGGAGGCTGGGGGTTTGGGATTGCCAAGGAAACCGCTCATCCCGAAGAGGCGTGGCGAGTCGTGGAATTCTTTACCAGCGAGGACGCCCAACGCACGTTTGTGCTGGAGCATGGGTATGTTCCGAGTCGGCGATCGCTCTTCACCGATCCCGAAATTCTCGCCACATATGAGCACTACGATGAGCTGCTTGAAGTGGCAGAAACAGCTGTACTGCGTCCTCCCATTGGTCAATATGCTCAAGCCTCTGACATTCTTCAGCGCTACTTGAGTTCTGCCATCTCGGGTCAGCTCAGCGCTGAGCAGGCTATGGAGCGTGCCGCAGGAGAAACCCGTCGGATCTTTGCCCGTACCTGATGCGTTGTGTCGGGGCGCACGGTGGTGAGCCCCTGCGATGCATGATTTTGTCCCATTTACAGGCCGTACATTCATCAGATTGAACCCATGACCCAAGACACCATTCGCGCCAGAGAACAACGCACAGGATGGCTCCTGGTTTTACCAGCGATTCTTGTGCTGCTCCTTGTTTACGCCTATCCCATTGGTCGGGCGTTTGTGTTGAGTTTCTTCACCGAAAATCTCAGCACGAACCTGGAAGCGGTACCCACTGGGTTTAGCAACTATGTCCGCATGGTTCTGGACGGTCGCTTTTGGAGCAGCATTTGGAACACGACCATCTTTACGGCTGTGTCCCTATGTTTGGAGTTGGTGTTGGGCATGGCGATCGCCCTGGTGCTCGACCAAGCCTTCCGAGGCCGGGGACTGGTGCGAACTGTGGCAATTATCCCGTGGGCGCTACCAACTGCGCTGATTGCCTTGGCCTGGCGCTGGATTTTCAATGGGGAGTTCGGGGTCTGGAACGACATGTTGCTGAACTGGTTTCACCTGATTGAGCAACCCGTGAACTGGTTGGGCGATCCCACCTGGGCGATGGTGTCGGCGATCGCCGCTGACGTGTGGAAGACGACCTCCTTTGTTGCCATTCTCCTCCTGGCCGGACTCCAGGCCATCCCTCAAGAACTCTACGAGGCGCACGAAGTCGATGGAGCCTCCCCTCTTCAAAGTTTCCGACACATTACGCTGCCCCTGCTCATGCCTCAAATCATCATCGCGATGCTGTTCCGATTTGCTCAGGCGTTCGGCATTTTTGACCTCCTCATCGTCATGACGGGAGGCGGGCCTGGAGGAGCAACAGAAATGGTGTCCCTCTACATCTACGACACGGTGATGCGCTACCTCGACTTTGGCTACGGTGCGGCTCTGGTTGTGGTGACTTTTTTGATTTTGATTGGGGTGGTGGCGATCGCCGGATTCTTCCTCACCCGCGCCCGCACGGCCTCTGGTGAATTGTAAAAAATGACACACTCCCGCACATTTGTTTCGTAACGTAAACCCAACCGACCATTATGACTTCGACGACCCCCCAATCTTCCCCTGCATCTTCGACCCCCTCTCCTACGAGGCCCGGATGGCTGTCAAAGCAGCTGATTCTTGCCATAGGCGCGGTACTCATCATCATCTTTAGCCTCGCGCCTGTGATGTGGGAACTGTTGACCTCCATCAAGACCAACGAAGCGATTACCTCAGATCCGCTGGTCTACTTCCCCTCCTGGAGCCAGTACACCCTTCAGCACTACTGGGAACTCCTGGTCCAAAATCGGTTCTATATCTACATTTTCAACAGCGCACTCGTTGCGGTCACTTCAACGGTGCTGTGTCTTTGCATTGGTTCACCCGCTGCTTACGCCCTCACCCGCCTCCATCTCCCTGGCGAACGCATCATCCTGGGTGTCGTGCTGGTTGTGACCCTGTTTCCCTACATTCTTCTATTTTTGGGGCTCCTCGAAATCGTTCGTGCCGTTGGACTGGCAAACAACTATCTGGCGCTGATCATTCCCTACACCGCCATCAACCTACCGCTCACCATCCTGGTGATGCGGAGCTTTTTCCAGCAAATGCCGCGAGACCTCGAAGACTCTGCCAAGATCGACGGCTACAGCACGTTAGGCATGCTGGTCAAAATTATTCTCCCGCTCACGTTGCCTGCTCTGGTGACCACAGGAATTCTTGCCTTCATTTTTGCCTGGAATGAGTACATCTTTGCACTCACGTTTATCACGCGAGAAAGCATGAAGACCATTCCCGTTGCAGCCGCACAGCTGGCCGGGACGACTCTCTTTGATATTCCCTACGGTCCCCTCGCCGCAGCAACCATAATCGGCACCCTACCGCTCATTCTGCTCGTGCTGTTCTTCCAGCGCAAGATTGTCCAAGGACTCACAGCCGGGTCCGTTAAGGGCTAACAACGCCCAGAATTACCGCTTCTAGTGCTATTTCAGAACCGTTCTAAAGTTACTCATAAACCACTATGTCAAACGTTGCAGTTAAAAACCTCAATAAAACCTATACGGCCAAAGTTGTTCCAGTGCGCGACACCAGCCTTCGGGTTGAAGAAGGCGAGTTTCTCACACTGGTAGGGCCTTCGGGATGCGGCAAGTCCACCACCTTACGGATCATTGCGGGGTTAGAGCAACCCACCCGAGGTCAAGTGTTGATTAATGATAAAGACGTGACTGCTCTGCGACCGGGCGATCGCAATATCGCCATGGTGTTTCAGAGCTATGCCCTTTATCCCCATATGAATGTCTATGAGAACATGGCTTCTGGCCTCAAGCTAAAGGGTATGGGGGACGTGGAAATTCGCGATCGCATCAAAGACGCCAATGATGTTTTAGGACTCGACGATTTGCTCGATCGGAAACCTGCCAATCTCTCTGGAGGACAGCGGCAGCGAGTTGCCCTGGGGCGAGCCCTGGTGCGTCGTCCGGATGTGTTCCTCTTAGACGAGCCATTGAGTAATCTAGACGCCCTCTTACGAGAACAAGTGAGAGCTGACCTCAAGCAAATTTTTGAGCGACAGAGTGCCCCCGTCATTTACGTAACTCACGACCAGACGGAGGCGATGACGCTCTCGACAAAAGTAGCAGTTCTGCACAAGGGCGATGTGCAGCAACTAGATTCGCCCGAAAGAATTTACACGCGCCCTGCGAATAAATTCGTGGCTAGCTTTATTGGCAGCCCTCAAATGAACCTATTGACGCTTCCCTGCGAAGGCAATCAAGCCGTATTGGGGAGTAGCCGTATTACCCTGCCGGATCGGTTTGTTCCTCCACCCGAAGTCGTTTTGGGAGTCCGCCCGGAGCACATTCGCATTGCGTCCCCTGGGGATCAGCCCCTCGTGAAAGGAACCGTTTTCCTTGTCGAGAATCTAGGAATGAGTTACCTGGTGAGTGTTCACGTTGATGGTTCAGAAGATACCACTCTACGGGTCTTACTGCCGTCTGATCAGACGTGGGATCAGCAAATTACGCTCACCATGTCTCCAGAAAAGCTCCACTGGTTTAATGTTCAAACGGAAGAGCGCTTGCCTGACCACGGAGCATAAGAGTCTTGAAACTCTCAAAGAGAAGAGCGGCGGGCTCGGCCCACCGCTCTTCTCTCTTGGCTTTTCCCTGGGAGTTGATGTGTTCCAAACACTATAGAGCTGCGATCAATGACATCAACAGCTTGAACTCGGTCAGCTTTGGAGTGGAAAATCCAGGCCACCGATTTCAAAAGCGATGGTCTAAATTTCTGAGACACAGTTAACTTTGAAACGCATCCCCATCCTCACGCTCCATTCTCAAATCTTCTCGGATTTGAATCTCAGGCTTTAATCCTCAGGCTTTGTACATTCCCACTTCATCGTGCCACAGATGCCGTAGGCACTTCTGCCGCTCCCGAAGAGGATAAGAACATTTCATTCTTGACAATGTTAGCCAGTTCTTGGAGCTGACTAATCGCCTCTGCTCCTTCTAGCTTCATCAGTTCACGGTCATCTCGCATTTCCGTCCAGGTAATCCCATAGTCAGAAACAAGAAATCGGATGAGGTGGTTTTCTCCAAGGCTGACCATGAATGATGCACTGTTTCTTTGGTCACCACATGTGTAACAAGACGCTAGATACCCTCGGCGCTCTAAAACAATAGCAAGCGCTTGCAAGTTCATAACTAAGTCTTGGACATATTGGCGATGTTGTTCTGCAAGTCTATGAAACATGCTTCGCCTCCTATCGTTACATCTATTGTAAATCCGTTTAAGGGTTTCTTAAGATTTCAATTTCCAATCATAGAGTGTGCTTCACATAAGCAATTAAGTTTTCCGGAAGGAACTCGATGAAAAGAATTGAAAGAATAAAAAACGTTGAAATCAAGCTTTCGTCCTTACGCAGCGGATTCCGTATACGAGCATGCCATTACGAAAGTTGGAGAAGACGTAATACGGCTAATTAATGAAATGAATACGGGCCAAAGAGACTGGGGTCTCATGGCTGACGCCACCACCTAGGTCTACAGTCTTTTGCTCAGACAGTCTTTTGCTTAGAACGTACACCCTAATCGAACAAACTTTATCAAACCTAACTAAGCCTAGCGTAATTAAACTAGATCGGATTCAGGTTATCCAAAGACCGGGGTTAATACGGTAGTGATTAAGACAGTATGTGAAGTGTCTAGTCGGGGGGCGACTAAATGGATATGAATGACATTTCTCTATTGCTGACCAATAATAGCGTTGGTGCCTCCCCCTTGCTCTCATGAATAATGACGATTGATTTTATTGGATATTCTTATCACCTAGCGGTTTGCAACTGCGCCCCACACAACCGTGCTTAACCAACGCGCACAGCGCTGTATGTCTGCCAAATATCGGTCAGCCACGCCAGGACTCGATCGCCCATGGCATCGAGTGAGTATTTGGTCTCAACATGGTGACGACAGGCTGAGCGATCAAGGGAATTGAGGAGGGCGATCGCCCTTCTCAATTCCTCAACATTATCGGGATCAACCAACCAGCCCGTGATCCCATGACGGATGATTTCAGAGGGTCCGCCTCGTCGGTAGGCCACCACAGGTACGCCGCAAGCCATCGCCTCAATCGCCACATTGCCAAATGCTTCGACCCACTTGGGGGTCATCACCAGTCCTTTGCACGTGCCGAGAGCTGCCTGGAGATCATGAGTCGGCAAAAATCCTCTGTAGCGAATATTGGCGTTGGAATAGGTGGTTTGAACGTGCTGCCAGTAGTCCATATTTTCGATGGTGCCGAAGATTTCTAGAGTAAGCGAAAGCGGCTCAACGGCGGCGATCGCATCTTCGAGTCCTTTTTCCGGGGAGATGCGTCCGACCCAGGCGAGAGATTCATCTGGGGTGGGCTGAAACTGGTAGAGCGATAAATCCAATCCATTATCTAAGCAGGGCCAGCGATCGCTGTTTGCAAACGTTGCGGCTTGAGTATGGCTGTGGACGGCTAAGGTTCCCGGAAAGCGGGTGTTGATGGTCTGGATAATGGAATCCATCGCATCGGTTAACGAGCCCATGCTAATCAAGTGGGCCACCGAGCGTTCTAACCAGGCGGTGAGATAAAAAGGCAACCAGTCGTACGCAAAGTTCACCAGCACATGATGCTCATGTTGTACGCTGCGCGCATAGTCCCACATGTTGGCCAACACGGAATCATCTGGAAGTGCCGCTGGAGCTTCCCGCCCTTGATGTTGAGCTGTCTTCTGGAGTGTTCCGGGGATCTCAACAATCGATAGGTTGTGAGACAAATACTTCACCGGAATGAAAGACCCTTGGGGAGCAACGATCGTAATATGGTGATTTTGACGGCTCAGGGCGATCGCCACATTTTGAAGCGTCAGCTCAACACCCCCGCCCATCCCACTCCCAAGGGGACCGACCGGAGTTGAGAGAAACAGAAAGTTAAACGAAGAGGGGACATCATGCGACATTAGAACAAGATGAGTAGCAAGGGAAACGCATTGAGCAATACCCCACTGCTTACCATAAACTACTTTCGTTGATTTATTCTTGTTGTGATGAGCTGACAGACGGCAAATTTCATGATTTCCTTAGCTCCGGGTCCTTTTATCTATTCTCTTCATGTCCAGTCTGCCCATACTTCTGCTGATTTTTGTTGCGAGCATCGCAATTCTCGTTAAAGCCTCCGATGTATTTACCGATGCGGCAGAAAAGCTGGGTATCGCCGTTGGCCTTCCTCCATTCATTGTCGGCGTGACGATTGTTTCCATTGGCACTTCTCTTCCTGAGCTCATTTCATCGCTATTGGGAATTTTTCAAGGTGCGCCTGAAATTGTTATTAGCAACGTTGTGGGGTCTAATATTGCCAACATTTGTTTGGTCATCGGCATTGCGGCCATTGTGAACAGTAAGGGTCTACGCATCACCTACAACCTTGTGAGCGTCGATTTACCTCTGTTCATGGGTTCAGCATTTCTGCTGGTGTTGATGGCCTGGGATCAAGAATTTTCGAGGGGAGAATCCCTGCTGCTGGTTCTGGGGTACATCATGTATCTGTTTTACATTCTCCAAACCAGCGAAATTGAAACTGAACAAGAAAAAGAATCCCCCTCATCAGATGCTCCAGTTCTGGAAGCAGAACCCGCCCACGAGCAGGGCTCTGTCGCAACTCATGTTCTCAAGGAACTGTTGCTTGTTGTTCTCAGCAGTATTTTTATTTTTTTGGGCGCTCACTACACGATTCAGTCTTTGATCCAAATTTCAGATGTTCTCAACATCGGGAGAGAAATCATTGCAATTAGTGCAGTGGCTCTGGGCACATCGCTGCCCGAATTACTCGTCACGATTAGTGCCGCACGAAAAGGGAAAGCCGAAATTGCCATTGGCAATGTCATTGGGTCGAATATTTTCAATATTTTTGTCGTCGTTGGCATTCCAGGGTTAATTGCGTCGCTGCCTGTGCCCGAATCAGTGATGAGGCAGGGGATGCCCACCTTTGTTTCTGCTTCACTCTTGATGTTTTTTATTGCTCATGACAACAAAATCACAATTTGGGAAGGGTGGTTGTTCTTGATTCTATACGCTTGGTTTATTGGAACTGTCTTTCAGCTCCTCTAGAGGGCGTTTGAAAAGTATTGAATGTCATGCTGTTGGCGAAGCCGCGCCATCGGTGCTACGGAGCAATAGCGGAGTGAAGCATCTCAGCGTAAAGGCTCAATGCCTAGATTCCTCGTTACGCTTCGCTCCTCTCGGAATGACAAATGCGACTTTTAAAGCACCCTCTTAGTCTTTGAGGGGCTTTAAGTCCGACGGGCTTAGGTTAGGGCGAGTTTTTCTTGGCCTGGAAGTCCAGAGTGTCGAGGATAACGGTCGCGGCGCGATCGCACACCCCCGGTTCTCCTAACGCTGCTCTCATCCGCTGATATCCATTCAGCATAGTCTGCTGCTTTTCGTCATTGAGCAATAGCTCCAGCGCTGCTTGTGAAATGGCTTCGGGAGTCGCTTCTTCTTGCAGAAACTCTGGCACAATCCCTTCCATGTTGACCAGATTTGGCGGTGACATAAAGGG
>JAYKJC010000755.1:0-3162 GCA_035285885.1 Leptolyngbyaceae cyanobacterium
TGCATCTCCATGCCCTCTTCCTGGAGTTGGTGAACTCTCTCGACTCCGATTTAGCCACCCACCTGCACCAGCAAACCAACGACAAAGCCTTTTCCCTGAGTCCGCTCCAGATTACCCGTCAGCCCAACCGCTCAGTGCCCCATCAACTTCAGTGGCAACACAAACGTGCCATTCCTGCAGGTACCTCTTGCTGGTGGCGCATTGCCCTGCTAGATGAAACCCTGTTTGGTTCCCTGGCGCGGCTGTGGCTCAGCCTGGATTCAGAGCGACCGTGGCATCTGGGGCCAGCCGAATTGCAGGTCACCCACGTCCTGGGCACTCCGCAACCTAATCAATCCTGGGCCAACTTTCAGTCCTATGCTCAACTGTATGAGCAGGCTGGCGATGGCACCGGGGATCATGCTCAGGGCGATCGCACCCTTAAGCTGCAATTTTGTACCCCAACCACCTTCCGATGCAAGCAATACGACTCGGCATTACCCACCCCTGAACTGGTCTTTCAGAGCCTACTACGACGCTGGAACCACTACAGCGGCATCCCTTTTCCGAAGGAGAGTATTGAACCTATTTATCCCAGCCGATTTGATATTGAAACGGCGATCGCCATCGATAACCGCAGTAAGTTCATTGGTTGTTTAGGTACCCTTACCTTCCAAATTTTGGGCGACGTTGAGCCGACTGTCATCAAACAAATCAACACCTTAGCCAACTACGCCCTTTATGCCGGAGTCGGACGCAAAACCCCAATGGGCATGGGCATGGTTCGGCGTATCGTTCCTCAATAATCACCACGACTCACCATGACCGAAACCTATCTCCCCCTTGCCTATCTCAATGCCTGGGAATATTGCCCGCGCCGTTTTTACCTGGAATACGTTCTCGGAGAAATGGCCGACAACGAACACATCATTCTGGGTCGTCACCTGCACCGCAACATCAATGATGAAGGCACCGTTGAAGAAGATGACATGCGAATTCATCAACAGCAGTGGGTATGGAGCGATCGCCTTCTTGTCTCCGGTGTGATTGATGCGGTAGAAGAACGAGATGATCAGTTGATTCCGCTGGAATATAAAAAAGGTAAGATGGCTCGACACCTGAGCGATCACTTTCAGCTCTGTGCGGCGGCGCTCTGTCTGGAGGAACGCACCGGACGCACGCTGAGCTATGGCGAAATTTTCTATCATGCCAATCGCAGGCGGCAGCGTGTAGACTTTACCCCTGACCTCAGGCAAGCGACTGAAGCCGCCATTGCCGCTGCCCACCGTGCCGTCAATCACCCCATGCCTGCCCCCATTGACCATCAGAAAAAATGCCGTGCCTGTAGCCTGCACACCATCTGTTTACCGTTTGAAGTCAACCAACTCACCCAGGATCATCACCATGTCAGTTCTATATGTGACCCAACCTGATGCCGTCTTGAGCAAAACCTATGAAGCGTTTAAGGTGGCGCTCAAGCAAGACGATGGATCATGGAAAAAACAAACGATTCCTGCCCAGACCGTCGAACAAGTGGTCTTAATGGGCAATCCGCAGATTACGGGTGATGCGCTGGTGTATGCCCTAGAGCTGGGCATGCCGATCCATTATCTGACGCTCTTTGGGAAATATCTGGGGTCTGCCCTACCCGGAGAATCGCGCAACGGACAACTGCGACTGGCACAGTATCAGATGTATTTAGATGCAGAAAGACGGCTGGAGTTAGTGAAGGCGATCGTCACTGCGAAGATTCACAACCAATATGGGGTGCTGTATCGCCATCACCAACGGGAGAATCCGCTGAAGCGTCGCAAAAGCCAGGTCAAGCCGCAGGCAACCATTGATCAGGTGCGGGGGATCGAAGGGATTGCTGCAAAAGACTATTTTGCTCATTGGTCAGCGATGTTGGACAGCGCGTGGCAGTTCAACGGGCGCAACCGTCGGCCTCCGACCGATCCGGTGAATGCTCTTCTCAGCTTTGCCTACGGACTGCTGAGAGTACAGGTCACCGCAGCCGTTCATCTGGCGGGGCTTGATCCGTATATTGGCTACCTACATGAGGTGAGTCGAGGCCAACCCGCGATGGTTCTGGATTTAATGGAGGAGTTTCGTCCACTCGTGGGTGACACCCTTGTGCTGGCGGTGATCAACACACGAGAGATTCAGCTCAAAGATTTCAACGAAAGTTTGGGGGCTTTTCGGTTATCGGATGCGGGCAGAAGGAGCTTTCTACAGGCGTTTGAGCGAAAGTTGAATGATGAGTTTAAGCATCCTGTGTTTGGCTATCGCTGTAGCTATCGCAGAGCGATTGAGCTGCAAGCTCGACTCTTGGCTCGACATTTACAAGAAGGCATTGTTTATCAACCGCTGACCTTACGATAAAGCTGATGAGAACGTTGTTTTACCTCATTATTTATGACTTACCCGATACGAAACCTGCTAATAAGCGGCGTACGAGATTGCATAAGCTTTTATCGGGCTATGGCAAATGGACGCAATACAGTGTGTTTGAATGTTTTCTGACGGCTGTGCAATTTGCAAAGTTGCAGACACAGTTGGAGTGTTTGATTAAACCGAATGAAGATTCGATTAGGATTTATGTATTGGATGCGGGAGCGGTCAAACGAACGATGACCTATGGCTCAGAAAAGCCTCGGCAAGACGGGGCGATCGTTCTATGATGGGGGCATCCTAGTTTTGGCGACCCGAAGCAAGGGCAATTTCCCTGGGGGGGTCGCCAAATTCTACAGAACCTTGAAAATTCAATATGTTCAAATTTTATTTGGGTGAAATTAAAGCATTGGTGGAAGCTTTTTATTCTCAATATTTGGCATTTCTGAAGAGGTTTGCCAGAATGGGGGCTGAAAGGCTTCTACAATGTGCTTTTCAAAGCGGGTGGTCTCAAACCTTGAATCCCGGTCTACGGGACTGAAACCGATAACTCATAGTTTTTACTCCCTTAAACGGCGTGTCTCAAACCTTGAATCCCGGTCTACGGGACTGAAACGCAAAACTGCATCGACACCCTTATGGCTACAAACTTGTCTCAAACC
Organism: Leptolyngbyaceae cyanobacterium; assembly: GCA_035285885.1. Lineage (GTDB taxonomy): Bacteria > Cyanobacteriota > Cyanobacteriia > CAKZMO01 > CAKZMO01 > JBCCWF01. Next base: position 3,033 of record JAYKJC010000755.1, read on the forward strand.
TTGAATCCCGGTCTACGGGACTGAAACGCCACTGGAACAGCCATTGCGGTATCAGGCACATTCAGTCTCAAACCTTGAATCCCGGTCTACGGGACTGAAACCTCAAAAAAAGGAATTGCAAGTTCCAATG
>JAYKJC010000756.1:0-4199 GCA_035285885.1 Leptolyngbyaceae cyanobacterium
TGTTTGTTTCACTGACAATCAGTTCAAACACCAATCTGATCTGGAAAGTCTTTGCGAATGGTCAGCTTACAAGACTCATTGGATCGCTCCTGTGCTTGGAGGAGTGCCCATACGCGTTTACAACGCATTATCGACCGGGGGAGTAGCCATCCTACCATCGTTCTATCACGCCTTGCCAGAAGGAAACCAATTCACGAAACAATGTATTTTTTATGAAACTTCCGACGTTATTGACCCTAAAAATATAGTTCAAGAAGCAGTAGATATTTTTGATTCTATTCCTTATTCGTTACACTTGGATTTAATTTCATCGTCAATCGAGAAATTTCATATTGATTCGCGTATCGAGAGAATCCTTTTAGCCGTCGAACTTAAATTTCAAAATTTCTGCACCTGATCTACGTTTCTCTGGGCGCACAATTTGGTAAGTCTTAGTCTTGGCGCAAGGCCGCAATAACAGCAGGGATCACCTTTTTCGTTAAGTCATCAATTCTTAGGTGCGGACCAATCGGCAAACTCAGCACCTGATCCGACAATCGTGTCGTTATTGGGAATGCAGAGTGACCGAATCTCAAGTCACTGTAAGCGCCTTGTTTGTGTGGCGGGATTGGGTAATGAATCATAGTACCAATTCCGAGTTCAGCCAGACGTCTCTGCAAACCGTTCCTGTCATGATATCTGACAACAAAAAGATGCCACGACGGATGCAAATAATCTGAGATTGATGGCAGTATCAATCCAGTTGAAGCAAGCGCACTGCTATAGCAATGTGCGATCACCGCTCTTCGCTCATTCCACTCTTCAAGGTACCGAAGCTTCACTCTCAAAACCGCAGCCTGGATAGGATCCAGACGAGAATTTACGCCCCTAATTTCATTGACATACTTTACTTGACTGCCATAGTTACGCAAGATTTTTAATCGTTCGATCAACTCAGGATCATCGCCTGTCAGAGCTCCTGCGTCGCCAAACGCACCAAGATTTTTGCCAGGATAAAAACTCCAACATACTAAATCGCTATGCGCTCCAATTCGGCGACCTTTGTATCTCGCTCCATGAGCTTGCGCCGCGTCTTCGACTACGCGAAGGTCGTATTTTCGAGCTATCTCAAGAATTTGATCAAGATCGGCTGGCCGACCGTACAAATGTACGGGCATTATTACCCTAGTCCTTGAGGTTATCGCAGCCTCAATACGAGACGGATCAATGTTATTGGTACTTAAATCAGGCTCTACCGGCACAACAACGGCTCCAACTGCTGTGACAGCAAGCCAAGTCGCGATATAGGTGTTCGATGGAACGATTACCTCGTCGCCAGCCTTAACATCTAAAGCGCGAAGTGCGAGTACCAATGCATCAAGACCATTACCGACACCAACCGCATATTTCGCGTTACAGTAATTCGACCACTCAGCCTCAAACGCCTCTACCTCAGCGCCCAAGACGTACCAGCCGCTGTTTAATACTCTTTGCACCGCTGCATCGATCTCTATTTTGAGTTCTCGATAGGTTTCACCAATGTCTAGGAACGGGATCATGCGCTTATTTTCTAACGATCTCGATAAACTCGTCATAGCTGCGATAATAATCAGACTCGTCGTAAGGGTGTGAGGCAAGGACCATACAAACGGCGCCTTGGCTAAAGTCCGTCATCTCCCTCCATATTAGTCGATTGATGTACAGCCCCTTCCGTGGGTCGCGGAGCCAGAACTCGCTCTTTTGATATCCGTCGTCGGTTGTAATTCGAAAGCTACCAGAAAGTGCAAAAACGACTTGTTCAAGCTCTTTATGGGCATGCCCACCGCGCTCAGCGTCGACCGGTATGTTGTACAGGTAGTAAACTCGGCGAATTTGAAATGGAAGGTGCCTTCCACCCTCTACGAACGTGAGGTCTCCCCTAGTATCATGCACTCTTGGCAACTCTATGATCTTACAACTTCCTTTTGACACGACAACCCCAGTCAGATTGCTACCTACAGTTGCATCCCAATCATTTATATGAAAATCTATGCAATATGTTGCTATTGATTGCAACAGATTTCCCCGAGTCGGACAATATTGAACTATTCGGCGCAGTATCTTTGTTAACAAAAGTATTTGGCGATACTAAGGTGTGATGCGAAAGCTTAGTATTTTGTTTGACACTCACATTCATTCCCAGGACGCTAAACTCCCCTACATCAACCCATCCTGCAAGAGCGGTTCCAGATCCTATCCACGAGTAAGCTTGTAAAACTGAATCATGACCAAGTATCACGCCGCTACTCACAAACACACCCTCTCTGACGCTAACCCCATGGTGTAAGTCTACGTTGCCTAAGATTATGCTGTTTCCTGCGATACTGAACTGGTCGGGTAGCCTTACGCTTCTGTCTACAAAAGTCACGAATTCATATCCCAGTTTACTGAGCTGATCAGATTTATCTTTTCTTAGTTGATTAAGATCTCTAAAAGCAAGCGCAACGAGGGCTGCATACTCGTCGGGAGGAAATCTTTCTCTAACGCGACTTAACGGATAAACTGGCAACTTTCCTAACGTTGGCGTTACTTCAACAAACGGATCATCAACTACGAAGCCCTCAACCAACCCTTCGTCAAAAAAATATCCGTATATTGTTCTTGCATGCGCACCATTTCCGAACACAAAAATTTTTTTTTCGGGATAGATAGCTTCTCCCGATCGGATCTCTGAAAAGAATGGCATATTCTCAACAAAATTTCTAAAAGAAATCCATCTCTGAAAGGGGCGTTCCAACATCGACATTTCGACAAATCCGCCTACCAATAAACTTATGATAATCGGATGGGGATATCCCAGTTCCTGGCCGCTTAAACTCGATACAATCCTCGGTCAAAACATCCCCGGCGCTTAGAGGTCGGGCTGAGACCATACTGCGGCGCATTTGAAAAACTTGCGCTCTTTCCTCCACGCTCAACAAACGACTGACCCCCCCCATTGCTCGATATACAGCATGACAGGCTTCAACCATCTTTGTCATTTCCTCTGGCTCCATCGCCATTTGGTTATCCATGCCTATGCGCTTGCTGTCCAATGTAAAGTGTTTTTCGATCAAACTCGCACCCAATGCAACCGAAGCTGCTGGAATTGCAGTCCCGATACTATGATCAGAGTATCCAATTGGAAATCGAGGGAACTCCGCTCTTAAACCGGCTATATTCTGTAGCCTAATAATTTCAGGAGAAGAGGGATAAACCGAAGTGCAATGCAAAATGATCAAGTTCGCGTTTGATGTCATCTCAATAGTTTGCACAGCCTTAATTATTTCGTCCCACTCACCCATTCCAGTTGAGAGAACCAGTGGCACGCCCAATTTTCCAAGTTGAGACAAGTAAGGCAAATTATTAAGCTCCATCGATGCAATTTTTATGAATGGAACACCGCAGTCAGATACCAAAAATCTCGCCTCCTCTAAGGAGTATGGTGTCGACGCGAAATCAATACCCAATTCAGCTGAATACAACGCGAGCTCTTTAAGCTGGTGGGTGTCTAACGAAAACTTCTTTACGAATCTTTTCGCAATGGGATTTTGCTTATAGTAGCTCTCGCAGTAAAGTGTTTCGGCACTCCACGATTGAAATTTCACACAATCGCATCCTGCAACTTTCGCCCCCTCAATCATCGCTTTCGCTGTCGTCAAATCTCCAAAGTGGCTCGTATTCAGCTCGGCGACGATGTACGGCTTAAAATAGTCACCAATTCGTTTCCCATTGCGTAAAAAAATTTCAGCCATGATTCTCGCTATTGGTCTATTGGTTCAATGAGCATTTCTTTGATGAACAACTCTCTGGGCAGATAGGGCTTTTGATCCTCTAGCGGCCGGCGAACGAATCTTTGGTCTTTCGAGCCTCTTGTCTGCCCGAGTTCAATGTAACTTTGATCGTGTCTCCCCAATATCTCGCATAGAACCGGCCCGTCCATTTTTAGTAGGGCCTCGAGTCCCGAATCAAGCTGATCGACGCTGCTGATCCGCATATAGGCAAGCCCAAAGCATTCCGCAACCTTTGAAAAATCCGGGCAGCTCACCCCATTTTCGGGATCAGTGCCAATAGTTCTTTTTCTGAAGAGATCATGCTGGCGACGTCGAATAATCGAGTACATGTTGTTATTGACGACAATTATTTTAATTGGAAGTTTTTTGTAACGTATAACCTCAAGCTCTTGAAGGTTCATCATTATG
>JAYKJC010000757.1:0-5536 GCA_035285885.1 Leptolyngbyaceae cyanobacterium
TGCTGAGCTTGCTGAACACCATCGGCACGGATGGCTCCATCGGCAACGAAGACAGCGAGAACTCCATTCTCAGCTCCGTCAGCCAAACGATCACGCCAGTGTTCGCACCGATGGGGATTCAACGGGAAAACTGGCCCGCCACGGTTGGTATCTTTACTGGGGTATTTGCCAAGGAGGCCGTGGTCGGAACCCTCGATTCTCTCTATGGTCAGTTGGGTAACGATGAGGCGATCGCCGCTGGTGTTGATGTGGAAGCAGACGAATTCAACTTCTTCCGCAACATTGGTGAAGCCTTCGCTACGATTCCTGCCAACCTGTCAGAACTCCCTGGTACGCTGCTCGATCCCCTGGGATTGTCGGTCGGCGATGTCAGCAACCTCGATACCGCTGCCGAGGAGCAGGAAGTGGCGTACACCACCTTCGGACAGATGGGCATCCGCTTCGATGGCCGTGTGGCGGCCTTCGCTTACCTGCTGTTCGTGCTGATGTACTTCCCCTGCGTCGCCGCCATGGGTGCGGTCTACCGCGAAACTAACGCAGGTTGGACGGCCTTTGTCGGCATCTGGACTACAGGCATCGCGTATTGGAGTGCCACCCTCTACTATCAGGTGATGACCTTCCGGAACCATCCCGCGACTTCTACCGCCTGGATTGTGGGATTGGCGATCGCCCTGTCCCTTACCGTGGTTCTGATGCGCTACTCCCGTCCAGCGAAACGGAGACGGAGGTCGTTCCTGGCTGAAGGAGGATAAGGAGCATTGCTGAACGTAGGGATGCTTCAGTATGTCCAGTTACTCAACGACATGCTCATTCATCGCCTCCTCAACTGACTCTCCTCCCCTCATTCTCTATTCAATTACTGCCTATCTACTTACCCCCGTATCTAAAATGCTTCGGAACATCCAAGCTTACATTGCTAACCACGGCACTGTTTCAATTGCTGACTTGGGGATGCATTTCCATGCTGATCGCCATACTCTGACACCCATGCTGAGCAAGCTGATTCGTAAAGGACGCATCCGACAGCTTCCTATGTCCGTCAAATGTGCAGGATGTACATGCTGTGATTTAAGTAGCCTGGAACTCTATGTCTGGATAGATAAGGGGGGTGATGTGAAGGGCTAAGTCTAAAAACTAGCATTCAGAAACAAAATTCACCGTAGAAACAAGGAGACAGTATGCTTTCCCAATCAATGAGCGATCGCCTCAATAAGCAAATTAATCTAGAGATGTACTCTTCTCATCTTTACCTGCAAATGAGTTCCTGGTGTGCGTATCAATCTCTGGAGGGATGTGCTGAGTTTTTGAGCATTCATGCTCAGGAAGAAGCAGGCCATATGCATCGACTACTCAACTACATGCATGAAACCGGAGCTTTCGTCGTTCTTGGCGGAATGGATGCCCCTCCGACTCAGTTTGAATCGCTCACTAGCTTATTTGAGCAGATTTACGAACACGAACAGCATATTACTCGCAATATTAACGACCTGGTTCATTTTGCAAACACTGAGCCTGACTACTCCACACTACAGTTTCTTCAATGGTACGTGGCGGAACAACATCAGGAAGAGTTTTTGTTCAAAGGCATTCTCGACAAGATTAAGCTCATCGGAACTGAGGGCCAAGGCATGTTTTTGATTGATCAGGAAGTTGGTAAACTAGCAACGTCTGTAACAAAGGAGGCAACATCCTTAACATCCGCTTCTAGTGCTGGGAACTAAGAAAATTAGTTCATTGCTATAGCGGTTTGCCACCGGGCTCAGCACAAAAACAGGTGTGTGTGGCGAGCTGCGCCACACACACCTGTCCCTAACCAACGCGCATCGTTGTAGAAGGCTTGAAAAATGGGGTTGAGAGATGTGCTCAACCCCATTTTTTATACAAGACAAAGATTTTCTAGCTTATAGCGGTTTGCTAATGGGTCAAGTACAAAATCAACCCGTGAACAAGGGGCTTAAGCCCCTTGCCTGTGCTTTATCTATTTGTACACCGCTCTATCTACCCCTTACAGCGTCCGCAAAAATCGGATCAGGGCAGCGCGATCGCCCTCCGACATCGTTCTAAATGCCTCTCTTGAAGCTTCAGCTTCACCGCCATGCCAGAGAATCGCTTCTTCTAACGTGCGAGCGCGACCATCATGCAAGTATCCCGAGTAAGGCAGAACTGTTTGAGCTAACCCAATTCCCCAAAGGGCAGGCGTTCGCCATTCGTTCCCATCCGCTTGGAAGTCAGGGCGACCATCGGCAAGGTCTGCCCCCATATCATGGAGCAACAAATCGGTATAGGCATGAATGGTTTGATGAGTCAGCGCAGCAATTTCATGCTCCCCTGTCTTCATCTCAGCGATGTGGCAAGATGCACAATTCGCATCTGAAAACAAGCGCTCGCCCCGTTGCACTTGGGGATCATCGAGTAAAATGCGTCCCGGAACCGCTAATGTTTGCACATAGACTTCTGCGGCTTCAAGAATGTCCATGTCAATATCGTGAGACCCATCTGCTTCAGGAAACATGGGGTTAGTTACCCCCATATCGTCTACATACGCAGCGGCTGACTGTTGTAGCAATGTGGGTGCATTCGCTTTCCAGCCAAACCGCCCAAGATTTTCAGTCTGCTTAACTTCATCCCACACCCAATTGGGACGCCCTGAAATGCCGTCATTGTTGGTATCTTCAGGATCAGCCAAGGCTACAATGTCATCCTGGGCGATCGCTTCTAATAACCCCGTTCCAAACACAGGTGGAGCAATTCGATTTGACACAACGACTCCATCGGGCAACGGACTGCCGTCTAATCGGGTGATGCGAAGCTGGGGCGATCGCAACTCATAGGACGTGCCGTCGCCATAGGTTCCCTGAACCTCTTTCCACTCAACCTCAACAACTCCTTCGGGCGGATACCCATACACTCCCTGTTCTTGCAGTTGCGTTCCAATTCCCATAACAGGTGGTGTATTGCCTGCTGGAGGAATCACTTCAGGGACATAGAAATAGTCAGGAGGAAGTTCAATGGGAGAAGTAGGTTCTGTCAACTGACTCACCCGCACCACCCGCTGTCCCTTTTCTGGCAGTCCTCGGCCATTGCTAACGTGGCAACTCACACACGACGCTCCATTAAACAACGGCCCCAACCCTGGGTTCACATTAGCCGGAGGAGTAACAAAAGCTGCTTCAAAGGCCAAATCTCCGACCGCATGGCGCTCAGCCCAATAGTCATCCAGGTTCGGTGCAGGCTGAGCATACGCCTGCGATGTTCGGTTGTGGATGGTCGTCTCGCCCCCAGCCATTGGAACAGAAACCCTAGATTGAGCGGGAAGGTGCAGCAACGCCGATAAAGAAACCCCCAGAATGGCGGCGACAATCCCTAAAGCGCCCCTCCGCCAAACACTGTTCGCAATCCTCATTGTCATTGAAATCGTTGGAATCACCGGAATCTTTGTCAAACGAATCCCCCTGAGTAAAGTAGCGAAATACACCGCTTCTGATAAGGTGGGCGATGCCCACCCTACGCTTGACCGACTGTAGGGACGTATGCATGTACGTCCCTAGAAAATCATTCCTCGAATCAGCAACGCCTCTATTGAAACAGCGGTAGAACCCGTTCGCTAAAGGTGTCAAATAGCACCAGGACGCTCTCGCGGGCAGATGATATCTGGGCCTGAGCGCCTGGGTCACACAAGGTTTTTTCAATTGGCCCAGGAATGGCTTGGATCTCGGCCAGGGCAACATCCATCTGCTGCAAAATTTCTGCATGCAGTTCTGGATCAACCGCAGCAACATACTCACTGATGCCCCGTCCGTCTGTACCGCGAGCGGGCATATCGCCCAAATAGGCATTGCGAGCACTGATCAGATTATCCTCAAAGTCCGAAAGAGAACTATGGGCAAAGCGGGCTTCAAGTAAAAATGGATTTTGGGCATCAACGGCTTCGCCGATTTTGATGTTCCCTAGTTCATCCAGAATTCCGATAATTCCCTGAACAATTTCCTCTCCAGCCGATTCCACCGTGAGATAAGCATTACTGCTTTCCCCAGCATTCACAAATTCACTGCGATAGGCCGGGAAGCCATCCACTCCAATAATCCAACTGCTGAGCAGTGCGTTTGCGGTTTGGTCAAAAACTGGGGCGATCGCCCCCAAATACTCTAGTTCGCGTTCGGTGAAGTCACTCAACATTTTGTCATTATCTAACCCAAACAGCATAAATCCAATAGCATGGAAGCCTTTCTGACTCGATTGCAGACCATCGACATATTCAGACGTCAATTCATCAGAGCTGTTGAGAATAGCTAACACATCAGCTTCATTTAGAGGCCAATCATCCAAATCAGCATCTAGACCCAGAGACGCTGCTGGGCCAAAAGCAAAGGCTTCACTTTGCTCCCAGGGGGTTCGTGCTGCTAACCAAGCTTCTCGTGCTGATTGGAGCGTTGATGAATTTGGGTCAGCCACAAATGCGGTGATGGCTTCTGAAAGTTCCCCTGTTTGCTGGGTTAAAAACTGATAATTCGGGATAATCAACTCATCCACAAAGTCAGTAACGATTTGGCGGTCGTCGAAAGACTGGGCACCTTCGCTACCTTCACCGCCTTCGGGAGTGAAAATGGTAGTGGAAGCATCTTCGCCACCTTCACCGCCTTCGCCACCTTCACCGCCTTCGACCGACAAAGACTCACCCTCTTCGCCGCCTTCGCCGCCTCCCGTGACAGGGACAGCAACGCAGGTCTGCGCCTGACTCATGAGTAGAGAAGAATCTACAGACTCTTCTTCTACGACAACTTGAGCGTCGGCCTCAGACGTTTCTTGAGAAATGGCGATCGCCCTGGATGCTGACAGCGAAACAGCACTCGCACTAGAAAGTACGTATGCTCCAATTCCAACCCATAACTTCGTTTTAGTATTCATCCTCACAATCCATGCTTAACGTTGCAACGTGCGACTCTAACCTAAATCCACTATCGAGAATGATCCCCATAAAAGCGTTATAGACACTGCTTTTCATCAATCACAGTCCTTATCCATAAAAAATCACTCACAGGATCACTCACAGGAAATTACAAATCTATCGATGCAGTCACGGCCTGTAGCCGCTGAAAACCCTGTACATACAGAAGAAAGCACCAGAAACTGTTGCCAAACAATTTCCTGATAAAGAATAAACAGGTTGCATCATTGAGACAGTTCCCTGCAAATTAGCAAAACTTATTCTCAATTAAGCTGGACTATACCATAAACTCTCGCAGCCCAAAAGAATTGAGTCGTCTGATGAAAGATAATTTAGATTTTCTAAAGACATGTATCGCCGCTATTCTTTAGTTCACAGTGCTTCTATATCTCTCAGAAATTTCTGTCTTTTCTGTATCGATGTATTTGCTTTATGCTCATCAGGCAAGCTGCAATATATATTTAGTCGCGTAGTCAGCAGAGGAATTGATGATTATTTGCATTAGTGGGGTCTTGTCGCCTACGGACGTTGAGGCCATTCGCTTAAAACTTGAAACAGAATCTTTCGTGGATGGTCGAACAACGGCTGGAC
>JAYKJC010000758.1:0-6293 GCA_035285885.1 Leptolyngbyaceae cyanobacterium
AAGCTTTAAGAACCCTTTGGTTAAGAGTTTGCTGCGTCGTCAAGGACTTGACTGGCAGAGCTACGACCCAATTACGCTTAGACAATTTCAGCAAAAAGGGGTAGAACCGGATCATTGTTTCTACCTATTTTTGACAAGATAATCTGAAATATATCCGTTACGTGGCAGTCGCGATACTATTGCCAATAGCACCATAACGTTGTCTTTTGGAGTTTACCCGTGCCCCAGTACCTCCGTCGATTCAAACTTCGATTCAAACTTCGATCTATTTTTTGCATTCTATTCTTGACTAGCCTTACCTTTTGTCTCTGGTTGGGGCACGACTGGACACAGGAAAGTAGTCATGCGGTGGAGCCAAGGGCTGAAGCATCCAATCGCCCTTCTGCGAGTCAGCGTGTGCAGCAAGGGGTTATTGAGTATCAAATGGGAAACTTTCAAGCGGCGATCGCCCTTTGGGAAACCGCTCTTGACTCTTACGAAACCTCTGGCAATCTTACGCATCAAGCGATTGTGATCGAAAACCTGGCACGGGCGCATCGGGCGCTAGGGAATGCGGATGCTGCACTGCATCGCTGGGAGCAGGTTACCCGCATCTATGAGCAGTTAGGCAATGTGGAGAAAGTTGGGCGGATGCTGACGGAGCAGGCTCAGACTTACACCAGTCTGGGGCAATATCGACAGGCGATCGCCCGTCTCTGTAGTGTGGCATTCACCGCCGCTGAGGAAGAAGGTGAGGTTGACGTTCATCCATCCAGTTGCTTACCTACCAGTGCCCTGGGCATCGCCCTGGCGAATAATGATGTGCGTGGAGCCGCTGCTGCACTGGGTAGTCTGGGAGAAGCGTATCGCTTGCAGGGTGATTACACGATCGCCATTGGAGCTTTACAGCAAAGTCGGGCGATCGCCGAAACCTTAGACAACTCAACATATTGGGCAGCAGCATTGAATGGGCTGGGAAGCGTGTATGCCCGACAGTCTCAAATCAGCGATCGCCTTGCAGAGGATGCCGATGAACGGGGTGACATGGCTGATGCGGGGAGGTTGCGGAGCGAGGCATTAGAGGCTAATGCCAATGCATTAATCCATTTTCAACAGGCTTACAACATCGCTAAAGAAGACAATAATCTTCGAGATCAGATCCAGGGAATGCTGAATCTTATCCCTGCATATCATCGTTCGGGTTCTTTATCGGATACTCAGGCTTTCCATTCTGGGGCGATCGCCCTCCTGCCTCAGTTGCCGAATACGCGAGATAAGGTCTACACCGCCATCGATTTAGCAACCCTGTTGCCGCTGACTCAATCCCTGGATGCTCGGCGTGGCTCCTTATCCAGTGCAACCTGTCTCGCTCCAGAGATCAGGCCAGATGCCCAGGCACTTCTGGGTGAAGCTATGACGGTTGCTCAGCAGATTGGTGACAATCGAGCATTATCCTTTGCAGCAGGTAAGTTAGGCCAGGTGTATGAGTGTGAGGAGTTGTATGAGGATGCTCTGACGTTTACCCATGCAGCCGAACTGGCAGCGGATCAAGAGATGCGATCGCCCGACAGTTTGTATCTATGGCAGTGGCAAACGGGACGCATTCTCAATCGACAGAATGAGCCGGAAAAAGCCATCCTCGCGTATGAAGAGGCCATCTCGACGCTAGAGAAAATTCGGAGTGACATTCTGATTTCAGACCGCGACATTCAGTTTGACTTCCGAGATGCCGTTGAGCCTGTCTATCGAGAACTGGCGAAATTACGGCTTGCACAGGCTCCTGTGTCTGAAACGGTGACGGCTCAAGATAATCAAGAAACGACTCAGAATATTACCTCGGCCCTGATTGCCATCGATTCCCTTAAGCTTGCAGAACTTCAAAATTACTTTGGGGATGAATGTCTGATTCTGGCGTCTATTGACCCCGATGAGTCTAAAACGGTTGTGGATACGCGCGACGACAGAACGGGGGTGTTCAGTACCTTTATTTCTGACAATCAGACTTCGATGATTCTCACGCTTCCTAATCAGCAGCAGCGGATTGAGGTGTGGGAGCAGAGTGACCATGAGATTAATCAAATCGTCACTTCATTTCGGCTTGGGCTTGAAGAGAGTCTATATCGCTTAGAAGACTACGATCTGACTCAGTCGCAGGATCTGTATGATCGGCTGATTCGTCCCTTCGTTCCTGATTTAGAACGGTTTGAGATTGAAACGCTCGTCTTCGTTCAAGACGGACTGTTTCGCAGTATTCCCATGGCGGCGCTACACGATGGAGAACAGTATTTGATTGAGCGCTATGCGATCGCCACCACACCCAGTCTATTACTCACATCGGTTCCGCCTCCGCCTCGTCGTCGAAATTTGAAAGCCTTAGCCCTGGGGCTTAGCGCTTCTGCTGTCGTGGATGGACAAGAGTTTCGCGCGTTGAGCGGAGTTCCCCAAGAGCTGTCCAGCATCAAAGAACAACTTCCTGGGAGTCAAAGTCTCTTAAATGAGGAGTTTACGAGCGATCGCCTGCGTCAGGCTTTGCGAGAAGAGGACTTTTCGATCATTCACCTGGCGACCCACGGTGAGTTTGGGGCTGAACCTGAAAATACGTTTTTGGTTACAGGCGATCAGCAAAAGCTAACCATCAGGCAGCTAGAAGAGGCGATTCGTCAGGCGGGAGGAACCCGTCAGGTGGACTTATTGACATTAACCGCCTGTAAAACCGGAGTTGGAGATAGTCGTTCTACTCTGGGCCTTGCTGGAGTTGCGGTTCAGGCGGGGTCTCGGAGTGCGATCGCCTCTTTGTGGTCTATCAGCGATGAATCCACGGCTCAGCTCATGAGTAAGTTCTATGGAGAATTGCGCAATCCAACTAACTCCAAAGCAGAAGCCTTGGGGATTGCTCAACGCAGCTTTATTCACAACGAGGATCGTTTCTTATCTCGTCCAGGATTTTGGGCACCCTTCACGCTTATTGGTGATTGGCGATGAGATACCAAAAGATACGCTAGGCACGCCCAACTCATGCTTGTAGTTCAGGTGCTCATAGTTCAGGTACTCGTAGCTCAGGGACTACTCACCCATGATGTTAGCGGTAATGATGTCGATGACCTGTTGAAGGCGATCGCCGTAATCACTACCTGTCACTGCTTCAGAACCCGATTCATCAGAATTTTCTGCGCTGGCGGCTAAATCGGTCAGTAGCACAAGCTGCACCTCCGGATCGTCTGCTAAACTCGCGGCAAGCGATTCATTAAAAGCGTCGTACCAGAATCCAGCCTCTCCATAAAGAACAGAACGCTGAGAAGCGGTGGGGGCAGAGGCCACTGATGCAGCTAATGAATTGGGCGCATCGGTAACCGCAAAGTCTACGTTTGCAACCAGAGATTCAGACGGTCGATTGGGGTCGCAGACCAACACGACCTGCCAGCGATAGGTTTTTCCGACAGATAGCTGAATATCTGTATCGCTCATGGATAAGGTACTGATTCCAGAAGGTAAGAGTGCCTCGGTAGACTCAAACTCAGTTTGGTAAACCACTTGAAAGCGATCGTTAGGAAGGCTTTCTGCGACTCGAAACTCCGTTAGATAAGATTCCCCTTCTGGGTTGAACCATGCGAAGGTGGGTTGCGTGGATGTCGTTCGCCCCACGTGATTCTGGGGAGCCAGCGGCACTAACCCCGTCGTTGCTGCTGCGGAGCACCCTCCTCCACGAATTCCGCCCGTGGCTGTTCTTCCAGGACGAGGAGCCGAAGCATCCCGAGGGGGAATGTAGTTGGCAACGACAGGAAGCGTCCATAGTGGAGTCAGCAGTGTGGTTGCAGAAACAATCACTGCGAACCGTGACACGAGGCATCGAGCGTTGTATCGAACGTTAACTGCATCGGAAGCTTTGAACTTCCTCTTAAACTTCCTCTTAAACTGCGCTTTAAAGATAGTTAGCTTCATCGGTTATACGTCCTGATTAAAAATGGGGGTATCACAAAATTCTTTACTACTCGCACAATATCAGCAAAAACAAGAATGAGCAGGGACAAATTCAGTCAATGGGTTGGCTAAATTCAGCCATTCCCTTTGCGTAAAACGGAAATGAACTGACTTATTTTCTGGATCAAAGATCGTCTAGGGGGCCATTTAAGTTCACAGCAGGTGCCCTGAGGGGAGAGAGGAAATCGCTCGAAGGTTCCTCCAAGTTGCTCAGCGAGGGACTTTGCCTGTAATGTACCTCGCCCGATAGAAGGCTTGATTTTAACCTTTGACAGGGTTTGGGAAGATACGGTGTTGAGACCTGATGCGTCAGATGGATGGGCGATCGCCTCTCCATCACGACCATCACCATCGCCATCATCACCATTTAGGACACTCCCATTATCCGCAACCCGTATCAAGTTCACCTCCCCATCGTATCGACAGTCAATCATCAGGCGGCTGGCTCCGGTGGCGTGTTTTCCAACATTGCACAGCGCTTCTTCTAAAAATCGGCAGAGATCACGCTTGTCCTCAGGGGAAAGAGACGCTTCATCAAACGGCTCAAACTTCACAACTTTGACCTTTAGCCCCGCAAAGTTCGGAAAGTCTCGCTGTAGCGTATCCGCATACACTTCGTACAGAAGTTCATGGAGGGGAGTCGTCAAGTCAAGCGACGATTCTCCGTGGAGGTATAGCCGAGTTTCCTGCGTCACTTCGTTTTGAACGGCAGTGTAGATATTACGGAGTTCTTGATTAAGTTGCTGAAGATCCTTTTGCAAAACTAGCTGTGAGACTTCAGGATTCTCTGCTTCTCGAATTAATGATGCAAGGGTCTGCAACGGCCCATTGTGAATCGCCGTAAAGGTTTTCTCGATAACCTGTTGGCGATCGCGAATCCGTGACTGGAGCGACTGATTGTACACATAGAATGCATGAAGAATCACACCATTGAATAAAAAAGCGGCAAGGGCAGGCATCACCGGAAACCACCATCCAATGAGTAAGCCCCCATAACCGAGGCCAATCAGTCCAAGGCTGGCGATCGCCACCGTGCCATAGTGTACGCTCAGTCGTTTGATTAAGCGACTTGCCGCAATTCCAGCAAGACCCCAGAAAATAATCCAGCTATACTCCCAGCCATCGCCCCACACCCGAAGCAGCGATCGCCCGTCCAGAACTGCGCTGAGAATTTGACTGATGGAATGCGCCTGAACCTCCACCCCAAACACCAGCCCTGGGTTCGAGCTGGCAACCGCCGATGATTGGAAGAAGTCTTTCTTACTACTCGCTGTGACACCAATCAAGACGATGCGATCGCGAAACCATTCTGAGTCAACATTTTGGCTCAACACATCCCGCAAAGAAACCATGCGAAACGGAGCTGCGCCACTGCGGTAATTGAGGAGGGTTTGGTTACCGCCAGCGTCGGTGTTGATGTAGCCTCCAGAATGGGGATGAACCCGAGGCAACTCGACAGAGCCGAAGCGAAGCGCTACTGGATCATGAATACCGTTATTCAACTCAATCCCCTCCGGCTGCAGGTACGCCATCGCCAGTCGCACCGCCAGTGAGAACTGATAGTCTCCGTCGGGAGTTGCCGTTCCAAGTAAGCTTCGACGAACGTGCCCATCATCATCTAACACATTATCCACAAATCCAACCCGCTCAGATGGAAAGGTAGGCGGAGGATTCACGGTGCTCCCCGCCCGATCGGGCACCACTGATTCAGCAGCAACAAGAGGCTCAATTTGATTAAACGCCGCAACAAGTTCATCATGCCCTGGTTCAACAGGTAAGTCTCGGAAGATATCCAGACCAATGACGCGCGGTTCATACCTGTGCAGGTGTTGCAGAAGCTCAGCAAGAACTCCATCAGGAATAGGATACGCCCCGATCGCCTGAATATCGGCCTCATCAATGCCCACAATAACAATACGGTCATCTGTCTGTTCGGGCGATCGCCACCTCAACCCCGCATCCAGAGCCGCCCACTCCAATGGCTGAAACAGTCCCAGCAGTCGCGCCGCAACGACCACCCCAATCCCCAAAAGACTCGGCCCCAAATATCCAAACCTTCGTGGCTTCCGATTCAAATGACCCGAGTGAACTTCATTTCGCTTCATACCCGTCCCCCGCTTCTACTAACAGGCAACCCACCCCATCCCTTCATTTCTTCCCCTCTTCCTTCTTCCCTCTTCCCTCTTCCCTCTTCTCTCTTCCCTCTTCCCTCTTCACTCTTCCCTCTTCACTATGAAAAAACTACCTTTTCACTTTAAAATATTAATCGGTCTTGGCCTTGGGATACTTTGGGCCATTTTAGGAAGTTTTTTAGGCTTCAGCCAATTTACCACTGA
>JAYKJC010000759.1:0-20898 GCA_035285885.1 Leptolyngbyaceae cyanobacterium
GGGGGGGGGGGGGGGGGGGGGTGGGGGGCTGTGGGGGGGTGGGGTTGGTGGGGAGATGGGGTGAGGGGGAGATGGGGAGATGGGGAGGTGGAGGTAGTGAGGTGGTCGAGGAGGGTTTCGGCGGTGCTGAAGTGGAGGGTGGGGAAGAAGGGCGATCGCCCCCAGCGTTGGGCGACGGTGAGCATGTCGCGGGTGGGGCCACCGCCATGATCACCTGCACCTGGAAGCCAGAGGCAGTCGAGATGTCCGGTGTTGGTTTCCCAGGTGCAGGCGTAGTCGGCCATTTTGATGGGATCGATGTCGCTGCCGATGGGGGGGAGAGTGAGGCTATGGATGGGAGTGCCGTCGGGCGATCGCCATTCAAACCAGTCGTGGGGAAAGGGGTTGGAGTCATTCCAGCGGAGCTTTTGGGTGGCGAAGTAAGCGATGCCGCCGAGGGCCAAGATCTGAGGTAACTGCCAGCAGAATCCAAAGCTATCGGGTAGCCATGCAATGCGGCTGATCCGCCCAAATTTCTCGCGGGTGTAGCGCTGCCCGTAGAGCACCTGCCGAATAATGGATTCTCCGCTGACCAGGTTGAGTTCGGGTTCTACCCAGAGTCCTGCGCCCACTTCCCATGTGCCGTTCTGCACTTGAGTTTGGATGGCGGCGAACAAGTCCGGTCGGTGTGTCTCCAGCCATGCGTAGAGCGCAGGGGTCGAGTGCGTAAAGATGAGGTCTGGAAAGTCTTTCTGGAGGTTGAGAACGGACTCAAAGGTGCGTTGAGCGGCGTCCCACGTTTCTGGAATTGGCCAGAGCCACGCCAGGTCGAGGTGGGCGTGACCCAGCAGGTGAATGGTGCGCTGTTTAATCAATGAACTGAACGGTTCCAGGGTGTCTCGCAGCGTCTTTAGACGGGCGTTGAAGTCGCTACGGTCGGGCAATGCATTCCAGTCAATGTGCTGAATCGCCTCGTGTAGCGTGGGCAGATGGTCGGGATCAATGGCGGTGAGGTAGCGAGAGAGAACGGCCAGTTCATCAGCAACAAAACCGGGTTCCGGTACAGGATCGAGGGACTGGTCTGGATTCTCGTATAGGCAGTGCGATCGCACCAGTGCCCCGTCGTCGTGTCCCGGACTCACCAGCCGAATGGCGACCGTGATCACCTCTCCCGGCGTCACCTGTTCCCTGAGCAGAATGCGACAGAAACAGTCGTATAAATCTCCGGTGTGAACGTGATCCCCATCGACAAAAATCTGAGCATCCTCTGCCCACCAAGTGAGCGCGAGTCGCAAGGTCAGCCCTTCTAAGGAAAATCCCCCCAGGTCAGGGGGAACCTGAATCGTCTGCTTGAGCCACAGCACCCGCTGTCCGCGAGGCCATGCAATATGGTGTCGGTCGTTGAGTGGGGCGATCGCCCATCCCTCCCATCCCTCTTGTGCAGCCCAGTGATCGGATGAATTCTCACCGACTGAATTCTCACCAGCCCCC
Source organism: Leptolyngbyaceae cyanobacterium (assembly GCA_035285885.1). Classification (GTDB taxonomy): domain Bacteria; phylum Cyanobacteriota; class Cyanobacteriia; order CAKZMO01; family CAKZMO01; genus JBCCWF01. The sequence continues at coordinate 1,471 of JAYKJC010000759.1, forward strand.
TGCTCAACACCCAAATCTTCTGAGCAGGAGTGCCATTGATGCTGAATGTCGAATTGAGAAAGCTGCCGAAGACGGGCGATCGCCCGTTCAATATCTGAACACAGGGCGGTGTGCATAGGCGATAACGAAGTAGATGTGGCGGAGGAACTAGCGGAAGTGGAAGTCATCAGTCAAGATTAGAACGTTGGGCGATCGTAAGCCAGTCAGGAGAGTGGAGCACGGGTGCTCTGTTATTTTGAAGGCATTGAATTTTATCGTTAAGCGCTAGCATTTAGGCAGTTCATTTCAGAATTCTCAGAATTTATCAGAATTCAATCTGAGGGTCTGGAGGGACGACCTAACGCCCCCTTAGAGTGACGTATCGGTTACACCGTAACCATAGAGAGGATTGCAGTAGTGTCAGAATTTTGGCTCCCTATCGTTGCTTTAATCGGATGTTTCATTCTCGGCGGTTTGCCGCTGACGGGATGGATCACCCGCTCGTTTACCGGACAGGACTTGAAGCAGCTCGGAACGGGCAATGTGAGTGTCTCTGCCGCGTTCTATCATGGCGGACAAGCAGCGGGAATTCTTGCAGTTTTTGCCGAAGCCTTTAAGGGGATCGCCGCCGTTCTGGTATTTCGCATTCTCATTCCAGGGGAACCCGTTTGGGAGATTATCGGACTGATTGCCCTTGTTCTCGGTCGGTTTGCGATCGGCAGAGGTGCAGGCACAACGAATGTGGTGTGGGGGTACCTCATCCACGATATCGAAACGGCATTTTTCGTTGCGGTCATTGGGGGCATCGGCTTCACGGTTCTACGAGAAAAGCAGATCGGTCGGCTGAGTGTGCTAGCGCTCTTGCCGATTATTACCGCCCTTTCCCATCCCAATGCTGGAGGCCGGATTGTCGCGGTGATGGTGCTGAGCAGTCTGATTGCCATCATCTACCGTCTCATTCCCGATGACCTCGACCTATCGACCCATCACGCTCACCCAGAAGCCAAGCCAGTGTTTAGTTTTTTCCGGGGCGATCGCGCCATTCAAACGCTTAACCAACGCCTTTCACCTAAAACAGCGGGGCAAAAAGCCGCCCGCCTTGCAGAACTCAAACGACTGGGCTATCCCGTGCCGAAAGGATGGGTGCTACCGCCAGGTGATGATCCCCAACCGCTGGTGGATCTGCTTGCGCCTTCTCAAAGTCATCCCCTCATCGTCCGCTCATCAGCGACAGACGAAGATTCTGAGCTGTCATCCGCTGCGGGCCAATACGATTCCATTCTGGATGTGATGGATCGCCTCGCGCTACGACAGGCGATCGCCCAGTGTCAGCTTTCCTATTCCAAATCCAGTGCTGTTCAGTATCGGCGCGATCGCAGCTCCATCACAGCAGGAGTCAGTGCTTCTGAGCAAGGCGGAGCGTCCAAACCAGTAACGTCGGGTCAAGCTCACCGGGGTGAAGGTGGGATGGCCGTGTTGGTGCAGCCACAAATTCGGGGCGTCTTTTCTGGAGTGGCGTTTAGTCGAGATCCCGTCAGTCGTCAGGGTGAGGCGGTGGTCATCGAAGCGCTGCCGGGAACGGCGGCTCAGGTCGTTTCTGGACGCAAAACACCGGAATACTATCGCGTCTGGATTCCCAAAGTCGCGATGGATAATTTGACAACCACAGCTCGAAGTTTATCGTGGCAAATTCCAGAAGGGGTGGCCTTGAACGTAGAAGGAACCGGGGATGTGCCCCCCTCCATCATCAAACAGGTGGCCTACCTCGTTCGACACATTGAGCATCGGCTGGGCGATATTCCCCAAGACATGGAATGGAGCTATGACGGAAAAAAGCTATGGATTCTGCAATCGCGCCCGATCACCACGATGCTGCCCGTTTGGACGCGTAAGATAGCGGCTGAGGTGATTCCTGGGTTTATTCGCCCGCTCACCTGGTCGATTAATCGTCCGCTCACCTGCGGAGTGTGGGGCGACATTTTTAAGATTGTGCTGGGCGATCGCGCCAGAGGACTCGACTTCTCAGACACCGCCACGCTTCATCATTCCAGTGCTTACTTTAACGCGACTCTGTTGGGCGACATTTTTCAGCGCATGGGACTCCCGCCTGAAAGCCTGGAGTTTCTTACCCGTGGCGCAAAATTTAGCCGCCCGCCGATTTTGTCTACTTTGCGGAATGTACCTGGACTTTTGCGACTCCTGCATCGAGAGTGGGATTTGCTGAACGCTTTTGCCGATGATGAGCCGCGCCTTCGGAACGAACTCGCCCGGCTGGTTCAAAAAGAAAAAGCGGAGTTGACGGCCACTGAACTGTTGGCCGACATTCATCTGATTCTAGATTTATTGAAAGATATTACCTATTACAATATTCTCGCTCCTCTGAGTACGTCATTGCGGAAGACGGTGCTGAAGGTGCCTGACGATGCGCTCGACACCAGCGTTTTGCCCGAGGTTGCTGCGTTGCGATCGCTCAAACAGCTTGCTGCTTATTCTCGTCCGCTCATTCCTGGGGTTGAGACCGTGGCGAATCACCGCTCTACCTTATTCGTCACTCTGGCCGAAAATCAAGACAGTCAGACCGTGTTGACTCAGCTCGACCAGTTTCTAGACACCTACGGATACTTAAGTGATGTGGCGACCGACATCGCCGTTCCCACCTGGAAAGACGATCCACGTCCCGTTTACGATCTATTCACCAAGCTCCTCAAGCAGTCTGACCCATCTCCCCAAGACTCCCCCGACTCTCCCGCCCAACAAAGCTGGTCTACTCGCCACGTTCAGCGCCGACTGGATCTTAAGGGAACAGTTGCTGAACTCTACAACCGAATGCTGGCTGAACTCCGTTCTTACTTCCTAACTCTTGAGCAGAAATGGCTAAACGCTCATATTTTGGAACATGAAGATGATATTTTCTTCTTAACGTTTGAGGAGATTCAACATTATGTTGACGTGCTGGGCGATCGCCCCCAACCCAACGCAGAAACCTCCAATTTGGAATCATTCACGTCAGAATCAACACACACAGCATCCGAAAAACAGCGCCCCGATCAGACTGCAAGGACATCCGCAAATGATGTGGATCTTTCTAAGACAATTCAAGCCCTCGTCCAGGTTCGCAAAGAACGCTGGGAGACCGATGCTCAGGTAACTTCGGTGCCATTTTTGGTCTACGGACAAGAACCTCCCCTCTTGTCCGAAACGGATGCTGCACTGATGACAGCGACCACCTCTGGAACTCAGCTCCAGGGCATTGGAGCAAGTTCAGGACAAGTCAAGGGCACGGTTGTAATTGTGCGATCGCTCCAAACCTTACCTGATCTATCAAAAGAGATGATTTTGGTGGTTCCCTACGCAGATTCCGGATGGGCTCCCCTTCTGGCCCAAGCGGGAGGACTCATTGCTGAAGTGGGAGGACGCTTGTCTCACGGTGCCATCATCGCCCGTGAGTATGGCATTCCTGCCATTATGGACGTGCAAAATGCGATCGCCCTTCTACGGGAGGGACAGACCGTTATCATGAATGGCGAAACGGGTATCATCACCCTTGTTTAAGGAAGGTCGTTTCCCGTCATTTTCGTGTCAGGCAACGATGTTATAGCGGTTTGCAAACGCGTTAAGCATAAAAACAGTTGTGTGGGGCGCGCTGCGCCCCACACAACTGTTTTTATGCTTAACTAACGCGCACAGCGCTCTAGATGAGTGTGTCGAGATCTAAGAGAAGTAAGGAGGGGTGATCGTCACCGAGAACGGCGATCGCCCGAACACAGGTAAGATTGCCTTTCGCTGAGTAGGAAGGAGGCAAAGGCGCAAAGGCGTTATCTGGCACTCGCCGCAGCACAGGTTGGAAGCCAATGGGAAGGCCGACGAGTTCTCCCGATGAGGACTGCACAATCAAAAGATACATCTCTGTAGAATCAAAAGTGGAGCGATAGGCTTCGCCAAAAATCCGATGGCTAATGTCGATCACCGGAATTTCTTGATTTTCGAAGTGGGTGAGTCCCATGGTTCCATTACCTGAGGTGCCATACACCCGCTCCATGGGGGCAAATTTACGAACGAGGTGAATGGGTAAGGCAAACCATTCGTGCTGACACTGAAAGGTCACCAGCTTTTGAGCCGCCTGATTTTTGCGATTTTCCGCACGTCGCGATGAGAGAATTTTCATAGGTCATCTTTGAATAGTCATCTTTGAATAACAGGTAAGCTAGCGTCGCTATCGGTTCACAGACACGGGGATTTCGCGTGGGCGAGATAGGATGGGATTGACCAGACCTTCTAAGGTTTGAAGTAACGAGCGTTCGTTGTAGGGTTTGGAAAAGTAGGCGGAAGCTCCCAGACTCTTTGCCAGTACCCGATGTTTCTGACCGCTTCGAGACGTGAGCATGACAACGGGCAATTCTCTAAGCGTCGTTGATGCTCTGCTTTTAACGAGAAAGCCATACCCATCTAAGCGCGGCATTTCAATGTCGCAGATGACGGCATGTACGCCCACTCCCTCAGCTAGCTTTTCGAGGGCATCTTGGCCATCTTTCGCCTGAATGACGCGATAGCCTGCCTTTTCGAGGGTGAGAGCCAGGAGGCGACGAACGTTAATGGAATCATCGACCACCATAATGGTGGGTTTATCTCTCATCGGAGCAGGTAAGGATGGCTCAAAGCTGGGTAGGCGCTTTGACTGAGAAGGGCGATCGCCCCTTCCATCTTCCTTATCTCGATCATCCTTCAGCAAAGTTGGGCTGGAGCGATGGGGGGAGCGATCGCCGCCGGAGCGATCGTAGCTGATAATCCAGTGCAGCATTTCGGGGATATTCACCAGCGGCACAACCCGTCCATCTCCCAGAATGGTGCAGTTGTTAAACCCTGTAGGTAATGGCAAATCTCCTTCTACTTTTCGGATGGCGACTTCTTGCTCACCCCAGCAGCGATCCACCTGGACTCCAACCAACTGGTTATTGTGGGTCACCATGAGAATGGTGGGCACATCAATTTTGGGCGGAGTTTCTGGGCTTTCTCGTTCGTGAATCGTGTTGAACTTGAGCCAATGGGAGAGCCGCACGAGCTGTACCATGTTGCCCTGCCAATCAAAGGTTTCGCTCCCCAGGGTGGTGAGAATGTGATCGTCGGGCATGGGAATCATTTCTTCAATCACGTCAATGGGAAATGCCAGCATCATGTGATTGCTTTCGGCCAGTAGCACCCGTGCGACCGAAAGCGTAAAGGGAACGGCAATCGTGAAGGTCGTTCCTCGTCCCTGTTGGGTATCAACTTTTATTTCACCCCGAATTTGCTTCAGTTTATTGCGAACGATGTCCATTCCCACGCCCCGTCCCGACAGGGAGGTGACTTTTTCTGCCGTGCTGAAACCAGGCTCAAAAATCAGGGACAACAGTTCATCTTGGCGAGCCACATTGAGTAAGGATTCATCTAGCCCCATTTGTAAGGCGCGCGATCGCACTTTCTCTAAAGAAATGCCCTGACCATCATCTCGAATAATAATAATGGTGCGGTTGTTGCGATGGAAGGCGCGAATTTCAATTAAACCTTCGGCAGGTTTTCCCAACCTTCTGCGAGTTTCAGGGTCTTCAATGCCGTGGTCAAAGGCATTGCGAATGAGCTGAAGAAGCGGCTCGTTCAACGCTTCTAGAATGTTTCGGTCAACAAGCGTACCGCCGCCATAGGTTTGGAGCTGGACAGGTTTGTTGTACTGCAACGACAGCTCTCTCAGCGCCCTGGGGAAGCGATCGACAATATCCGATAGCGGTCTCATGCGGAGTTGGGTTAGGCTGCTCTGGAGTTGCTTTGTTGTCTTATTCAGATCCCGTGTGGTTTGGCTGGTGTCATCTAAGCCGACGTTGATATCTCCGGTAACTTCTTGAATCTGCACCATCGTTTCCATAATTTCTTGAAACATGGAGTGCAGGCTGCCGTAGCGATCCATTTCCAGTCCATCAAAGTCCTCCACATGGGCATTCGATTCATCGGGTGCCGTCAATGCGGAGGGCGTCCCACCTGATTGACCATTAGCATTCCCGTAGGCTAAGAAATTGGTCTGAAACGCCTGCTGAATCTGGGGAGCTGATGGTTTCAGATTAGACGTTGTTTGAGTCGCGATGGTGTCATAGACGGTTCTCAGTTTAGTATTGGCCTGATTCAAGGTTTGAGACCGATGGGTCAGCGACTGAATCAAAGTTTGCAGCGTTTTGACTTCAAGGTTGAGTCGATTGCGCTCGATGATCAATTCACCCAGAAGATCGCTGAGTTGATTGAGCTGTTTGGTGGGAACGCGAACCGTGCTTTCAGAAGATGTTGAAGACGATGGGGGGTCAGGTTCTTCTGAAATTTCGAATTTTACCGATGTCGGTTCTCCAGCAGAGTGGGGCAACTCAGGACGGTCGTCAGGGTCAGTTACGCCAGGTAAGGAAGAATCCGTCTCTCGAATGGTCGCAGCCAGTTCCAGGTCGTCATCAGCGATCGCCCCCTCCGCAACGTAAACGGGATGCCGGGTTTCGTTTTCAAAAGCAGATTCAGCCGTACGATCGAATTCAAGGTCTAATTCAGGGTCAACAGCATTTGTGAGAACATCAATGACCTGATCATCTTCGAGGTGTTCTTCAAAGGACGGTTCCTCAATCGGTGGGTCAGTTTTCTGTAAATCATCCGATGATTCATCAACCCAATCGACCTCAGCACGTACCGAATCAGTGGGTACCGGACCAGCGGGTATCGTATCAACGGGTTCTTTATCAGCCGCTAAGTCGAGTGTGGTCGGCAAAAACTCAAGCTGATGGGTAATCACCAGGGCTTGCGATCGCCGCCATGCCTCTAACGCAGATGCGGCAATGTCCTTCGCGGGGTAAGAATAGGTCGTGAAAGCCCGTTCAATGGACTGACAGAGTTGACCGAATGCCCCAAGCTGCATCATTTCGGCAAGTCCACCCAGCTCTTGCGCCAGAATTTCCACTTCTTCCTGGATACGTGGGCTGTCGTTTGCCAGCGCGGCTTCTAACCGCTGAAGACAGCCTTCAACCTCTGTCTGGAAGAGCATCACCACAATGTCCTGTTCCTCTTCCATCATCAAAATGGAGCTGGCATCTTCTTCCTGGGGTTCTCCCAGAAGATCATGAAGCTGGTCGAAAATGGGGAGGGCGTGCGATCGCAACCACGCCTGATTCGCTCGTTTTCGTTGACGATTCTGCTTGACAACCGTGTTGATGCAATCGACTGCGGCTAAAAGTAAGCGTTCAACCTCAGCGTTGAGATCCAGCGAATGGCCTCGAATCTTAAGCACTTTGAGCGCATCTTCTAAACGATGAGACAATTCACTCAGGGTGGTAAATCTCATCACGGATGCGCCCCCTTTGACCGAGTGAGCCGCCCGCAACGCAGCATTGATCTTGGCGAGATCGACCGTCCGATCCGCAACTCCGATTAAGGCCGCATCAATATCGTTGAGATAGTCCAGAGCTTCGTCCAGAAATTGCAGCCGGATTTCAAGTTCCTTGGCATCTGACATGGCAACTAGACCTCAGCACCGACCTTAAATGTTTCCACAGACGTTCGAAGCTGCTGGGCAATTTCTACCGTCTCTTGGAGGGCCGTAGACACCTGACGAGACGAATCAGACGTTCGCTCAGACACTTGAGCAAACTTACGCATCAGCTCAGATACAGCTTCAGAAGTTTGCACCTGAGACACCGTGGCATCTGAAATCGATTGAACTAAATCATCGATTTGACGTGAGACATCCAGAATCTTGGCAAGATTCTGTTTCGCATCCTCAACTCGGTGGGTTCCTTCAACCACCTGAGTCGTGCTGTGCTCCATCGCTTCAACCACCTGATTCGTTTCCCGCTGAATCGCATCGACGATTTGCTCAATTTCTTCAGTTGCAGCGGCAGAACGAGCCGCCAGTTCTCCAACCTCTTCTGCAACGACCGCAAATCCTTCTCCTTCCTCACCTGCACGAGCCGCCTCAATGCCTGCGTTAATCGCGAGCATGTTGGTTTGCATCGCAATCTTATTAATCAGCGAGACGACCTTCGAAATTTGCTGAGACGCTTCACCCAACCGCTTCACCTTCTTCGTCGTTTCGCCCACAGTTTCTCGCAGGTTCAGAATATTCTGTACCGTCAAATCCATAGCGGCCCCTCCGACTTCAGCCGTCTGAGAAGCCGTTCGAGCGACCTCAGCCGCTTGCACCGCTCGTTGAGCCACCAATTGAATAGATTGCGTCATTTGCTCTACAGAGTCCAGCGTGCGCGTGGTTTCTTCCACTTGTTGAATTGCTTCATCTGCTAGACGACGCATCGCGCCTTCGTTTTCACCCAGTGAGCTGTTCACCTGAATGGCCGACCGTTTCACCTGCGTAACAACCTGTCGCAGGTTCTCAATAATCGAGTTGAAGAAGTCGGCAACGGTACCGATTTCACCCGCCGTTACGTCAGCTCGCACGGTCAAGTCCCCATCTGCCGCGCTTTCAACGTCGCTCAACAACTCCACCAACTGCATCTGCAAGGTTTCTTTTTGTTGGCGCTGTTCTTCTGCCAGTTGTCGGGCTTGCTCTGCTGCGATCTCTCGCTGACTCAACAAATCGCAACGCTCAAGGGCAAGTCCGATTTGGGTGGCCACCTGAGCGAAGAAACTGGTTTCAAGTCGGCCCCACTGGCGCGGACTCGAACATTGATGAGCGATGAGAAGACCGATGAGCTGTTCGCCCTGTTTGATGGGAACGATCAAACTCGCCTTCACCCCGAAACGCTCTTGCTGTTTGACGTAGCAGTCGCTCAAGTCAGCCTCATAGATGTTGGTAACCGCTTGAATATGACCTCGCTTGTACCGATCGGCGTATCCTTTTTCAAAGCACGGGTCATTGATTTGGGCTCCAAGGCTCCGCTGCCAGTTGTCTCCTACAGATTCAGCGATTACCGTACCTGACCAGTCTTCATGGAATTGGAAAGCCAGGACGCGATCGCACCTCAACGCCCGTCGGACACTGGCAAGGGGAAGCTGCTCAAACACATCTTCAAGCGTCTCAGTCTGAGTAATTTGCAGCGTTACATCCCGGAGAACTTGCGATCGCTCCGTCTCGGCTTTTTGTGATTGCAGCAGCGTTCTCACACGACTCACCAGATTATTGAAACTTGCAGCCAGGGTGCGAGTTTCAGAGGTTCCTTCCACTGAAGCCAGCACATTTAAGTTACCTGCAGCCACCTGGTTTGCACTTCCCGTGAGTCGGTCAAGCGGTTGAGAAAGCTGACGGGCAACCTGAACGACCAAGAATGTAGAAATAGCGGCGATCGCCACACTCGCCACCGCAAACAAAAGACCGACATTACGGCTAGCAGCACCAATCTCGCCTTGGCTTACCGATGCGACAGCAAGCCAACCCGTGTCAGGCACCGTTGCGATAATGTACACCCGTCCTTGAGAATTGAGTCGAGAAACCAGCCCGCTCTGACCATTGGATTGTTCAACAACTTCAATGGGAAAATCAGCCGCATTCGCGACTCCCTGTAAATTCCCCTCTTGAGTATTAACGAGTTCTCCAATTGCCGTAATCCGCTGGGCAACGGCTTCTCCAAACTGTCCCCCTTGCTGCTGTGCAAAGCCTTGTTGCGACAGCACAACAATCGGAATGATTTGTCGATCTTCATCAAACGCGAGAATCTCAATTTCTTTGGATTGAAAATTGCCACCCGCATCAATGAGTCCCAGCAACTGTTGAAAATATTCCACTGGCACAACCGCTTTAATGGCCCCTAGGAATTCTCCCGTATCAGGATCCGTAATCTGCTGAGCGACCTCAAATCCTTCTGCACCCGCAGATTGGTCAAACTGGAAGATAAGCTGTGGGGCTCGATCAGCCTGACTCCGTTGCCACCAGTCTTCGTCCGACTGAACAAAGTCGGAGGTTGGGTTACTAAACGCAACGTTATACCCATTCTTTTCAGTGAAGAAGATTTCAGCAAGTCCAGAAATCTCTTCTGTTTGAGCAAGATACCGATTGAGTACTAAGTTGGGCTGAAGCTGCTTCGTATTGGCAAACCGCTGCTCAATTTGTTCAACAGATAATCCTGTCAAGTTTTGCGATTGAGCATAAGTTGCAGCCGACCGAGCGGCACTCACAACGAGGGGATTGCTTGCAATCAGGTTCGGGGTACGCTGTGCATCCTTCACCAACTCACTCGTTACGTCAGAAAGACTGAGTGTTTGCTGTTCAAGCGTACGATTGGCCTGTTGAGACGATCGCGTTGCTGTAACCCAATAACCGACAACCCCTGCGATGAAAACAGGCAAAACAACTCCTGGAACCAGACGCGTAATCAACTCTCGTCTGAGGGGCTTATTTTGTCCGCCCCTCCCTGGTTTTAGCCACGGAAGAGCAAATGCTGACGTTGATTCAGAATCCAATCCGTCTGTCTGATCCAGGGCAACATGAGACTCTTCCAAACCCTTGCTGTTAAGTCCGCCGTTAAGTCCAGTGGAACCAGCAAGGTAGTCATCCGTCTGATCAAATTCTTCAAACTCACTAGAAGTAAATGAATGAGCAGAATGATCTGTCTGCTCAAAGAATTGATCTCGTCTTGCCACATCAGAATTTAATCGAGATGATGCTGAAGAAACTTGACCTGAGTAGCTTTGACCATTGTTTTTAGCAATCTTTCTTTTTTGATTAACCATAATTCGATTTCAGGGAGGAGGGAACAACGCAGTAAAAAAGTCTGAGCAATTAAAATATTAAAACTTGCGTAGATGCTGAGAATTCACAATCGCCGTCGCATCTAAAACAAGTGACATCGTTTTCTTTTGAAAGATGCAGCCTGAAAGGTACGGAACAATCGCCGACGAAATATGTCCAGGTGGGGGCTGAATGTTGGGCTTTTCTATGTTGAGAATTCCGTTAACGTGGTGAACCGATAACGCTAATGGAATCGAATTAACTTGAATAATAATGAGGTTATAGTGCTGTGTGTAAGTATCAGGAGGTGTCATCCCCAAGAGATGCATCAAATTAATGACCCACAACACTCTGCTGCGACGATTCATCAGCCCGATCATGCAAGGCACACTGTTTGGCATCAGCGTTAATTGATGTGCAGGAAGTGTCATTGCTTCTAACACATGACGCATCGCAAAAACAGCTGAAGTGTGTGGGTCAAGCTGAAATTTCAGATAGCTTTCAGTGGATATTTTTTTGTTGTTCTCAGACGCTCGAACCAGGGCAGACGTGGGTTTCATTTGCCTAAATCATGACAGTTTTTACAGCTCGAACCAGTTGCTCTTGAGTGAAGGGCTTTGTAAGATAAGCCGCGGCTCCTTGCTTCATTCCCCAAAGACGATCAATTTGCTGATTTTTAGATGTGCAAATAACAACAGGAACATTCTCTGTAACCGGATGTTTTTTAAGGCTACGGCACAGCTCAAAACCGCTCATTCCTGGCATGACAACGTCTGTAACAATGACATCTGGCTTCTGCTCAATCGCTCTATCCAGTGCTTCTTTAGCATTTGTCGCATTGATAACCGTATAGCCCCCCTGCCGAAGATAAAGGCTCATCAATTCCATCTCGGATAAGGTATCTTCGACAACCAAAATCGTACCCATTAAAGTCAAGCTCATTCTTTGTTTCCTTTACAAATAGCGCTGTGCGCATTGATTAAGTTTGTTAAATGTGCCACGTCCCGCCACATCTAACGATTTCTGTGCTGAATGCGGTTACAAACCGCTACAAGATTAAAACGTGTGAGAATCAGTCAAACAATTATTAGAATCTCAACCAACTCAATCAAAACAGTTAGTTAATCCAGTATTTAAAGGAACACTTAATTTACTCCCCTATTAAGAAAAAATAAATTGAAACGAAAACAGAAAACTTTCACATCCTTCATTCCAACAAAAAATGTATTTTCAGGAAAGTATTCCAAAATAAAGTCAATCTCTTATAATTCACCAGAAAATTTTTCATAAATAAAACTCGATTTGCCAACTTCGTATCCTTGGAATCATCCATGCTCATCCTAAATGAGACCGTATTTCTTGGACTAAGTCAGTTTTGGTAAAAGGCTTTGTCAGATAACTTGAAGCTCCAATAAGTTTAGCTTTCGTTCGGTCAAGCAACCCCGTTTTTCCTGTGAGCATGATAATAGGAGTCTCTTTAAATTTTGAATGTCTCCTAATTAAGTAACAGAGTTCATATCCATCCAGGTGAGGCATGGTTACATCTAAGAGAATTAGATCAGGCTTGTTACGAATGACTTCTAGAAAAGCACTGAGCGAGCTATTGATAGTAATCACTGAAAAGGATTCATCATCCAAACAAGACTCGATTTTTCTCAACATTGAAGGGCTATCATCAATGCAAGCAATCAAATATTTTTTTGTACTTTTCCCTGGAGTATTTTTGGGGATGCTTTTCAGGGGAGAGTGGATGTTAGCTGGAAAATTCGTCTGTTCACTTCGAGACGATTGGAGGTCTCCAAGTTTTGAGGAAGTAAGGCTGATGTCATAATGGGGATTGGAGAGGCTCCTTCGTTTCTGAAAGTATCGGGGCTCTTGATGACACATATCAAGAACATTTCTGATATCGAGGTGACAAAACTTAGGTAGATTATTAAGCCTAGAACTTTGGATAAGTTTATATTCTCCTTCTCTTAACATAAGAAAAGAGTCAAGAACTTCTTTGATTAAATGTCTAATTAATTGATGTGCATGTTGAGCTTCAATGTAGTTCTGGCTAACTAACCAGCAAATTCCTTGATAGTCAGCAGTAATGCTAGAACTCTCAGCGAGCTTCCTAAAAAGAGTTTGGATTAAAGGCGAAGTCATATCGAGCGATGGAATATCATCCTCAAAGATTCGAAGATGTCGCTGTAGTCGCTCAATCGGGGAAACTGAATGAGTAGCGAAAACAAGCTTCTTTTGTTCAAAATAAAAATACCAAGATGCTAGTTCATTATTTATCTTTAAACACCCATTACTATGGTTTCTAACCATTAGCGATAGGAGGCCAACGGGGTGTATTTTCTGGTATGTTGGACTCTTTATCATGTTTCCTAAAAATTGACTCTACAAAGAATTTATACTGAAATTCAACCTGATGTGAAGTGATGATTTAGCGCTCTATAAGTTCTCTATAGACCCAACAAAAGAAACTTATGTTATTACCCGTGAAGATTATTACTCATGAAAATGGTAATAATTATTACGAGATTTAACGAGGCAAACGCGTAAGGAAAACTCAAACGTTTGCCAAGAGCTGCCATCCAAAAGACACTCTAAAGTGAAGTTCGGTTAAGGATAAATGCAGTTAAAGATAAGTCGATTAAGGAGTAGCCAGTTAAAGACTGTCCTCAAAACAGAATCTTTCCCTAATCTAAGAAACTAGAGATTACTGTGTTTTTCTGATTTGACGTGTGGCTTAAACCTGGGTGACTGGCAAAAGTTCTGGTGTAGGTTGGCGTTGAGCAAAGCGAAACCCAACAGCGGCAACGATTTCGATGGATTACGCTAACGCTCTAGCGAAGCCATGCCCAAAGGGCTTTACACATCCTACGCCGGAATAAGGGTTTCGAGAGTTTTGTCAGTCAATCAGGGCTTAAACTTTTAGTCTTAATTATCAGTGATGTGGCGATGCACTAAGTAAAAACCGTGTATGTTGCAACCCTAGCAAGAATAAACTTTAGTTGTCTAGCAACGAAAAATACTTTTGATGAATATCCTATAAAGATTTCGGTATAACCCGAAACTTACTGGTTGTGAGATCCCCACTTTTCGTCAAGGACTGGGTAAATCCCCCAATGTTGAAACGAACACAACTTGGCAGACTTCTCCAATTAGCAAATTTCTCCAATTGCAACAAAGATCCAATTGCAACAAAGAAAAGAGGGCAAGCTCTAAGAGGGGGTGTTGTGGGTGACATCTTGCACGGTGACGTCTTGCAAAATGCTGTAAACGAGAACTCTTTGCTGGCGACCTCGGAGAAGGGCGTGACCAACTGGATGGCCTGCGTAGCGATCGCCCACATAATCATAGGTGGCTTGGCTGACTAGAATTTTGTAAGGGTTATCATCATTCACCGTTTTGTTGATGTTCTGAATCCGGGAGGCAACGTTAACGGTATCCCCCACGATGGAATAGTTGAGTCGGGTTGCTCCGCCAATGTTTCCTACCGCCACAGGCCCGGTGTTGATGCCAATCCCAAACTCGATAGTGGGCAGCCCTTCAGCCTGAAAGCGTTGGTTGAGGGATTGCAGTTCGTGATTCATGGCAAAACTTGCGGCGATCGCATCCAGCGCACTCCGACGAATGGCGTCCGGATTTTGATTCGGTGGGGCGAAGACCGCCATGATCTCATCACCGATGTACTTATCCACGGTGCCATGATGGTCGATGATGCAGGCCGTCATGCTCTGGAAATAGCGATTGAGCCACGACATCAGTTGCAAGGGGGGCAGGTTTTCAGCGACCTGAGTAAAGCCACGAATATCAACAAACAGCACCGTTGCAAATACCGTCTCAGGGGGAACAGAGCCCCGACTTAGAACATCATCTTTATGGCTCCAGATGCGAGCAGCGGACTCCGTAGAGACATAGACCTGAAATAAATTCATCAACTGTTGTTTTTCCCATTGCTCCCGTCCCTGGACGCCCAGAAAAGCCAGCATAACAACGCCTACTGGAGCCGCCACCGGAAGCCACCAGGATGCGTACAAGCCTAAGACAGCGCCTCCGAACCAGATGAGAGGAAATCCAACCATGAGGCTGACCCGGATGGGTAACGAAAGCCGCCTCAACCCCACGACGGTGCCCAAACCCAAACCTACCAGCATCAAGCCTTCTAGCCAGCGGGGGATTCGTCGAAGGAGGCGATCGTTCAAAAGATTATCAATGAGCGCGGCGTGCAGATAAACACTGGCCACTATGCGAGATTGCTGAAAAGGAGTGTAGAGCGGATCTAGTCCCTGAGCTGTGGCTCCAACTAAAACAATCTTGTTGGCAAACTCGCTGGCAGGAATCGCCCCTTCAATCACACAGACAAAGGGATAAATGTGGATGTCGCCAGGCTTATGACTCAGATGGCAATCGGTTGCAGATTCTGGGATGGGGGCTGGCCAGTTAATCCAGGGTTTGTTTTGGATAGAAGACGGAAAGAGATGATGATAGGACGTGGCAATGGGACTCCAGTCTTCAGTGTTGCCCACCGTTGCGGCTAGGTTACTTTCGTAGACCTGAAGAGCCGCGATGCTCAATGATGGCATTTCTCCTTCATAAAGAGAAAAGCGCCGAGGAATACCATCCACATCGGGAGTGACATGGACGTGCCCCAGGGCAGCCACATTCGCGACCAGATCAGGAACTAATTCAAGCTTTTTTCCCTGGGGATTAGC
Organism: Leptolyngbyaceae cyanobacterium; assembly: GCA_035285885.1. GTDB lineage: Bacteria > Cyanobacteriota > Cyanobacteriia > CAKZMO01 > CAKZMO01 > JBCCWF01. The sequence goes on from JAYKJC010000759.1 coordinate 16,837, forward strand.
GGCGATCGCCAGCACCACATTCCAACTTTCCTCAATGGCCTGCGCAAAAGCCCCATCATCTGGAGTTGATTCAACAAAAACGATGTCAAACACCACCGCCCCCGGCAACGCAGGATTGATCTTTGAGAGTAGTTGGATGTACTGGGAGCGGGGCAGAGGGAATTGATCGGTCGTTCCCAGGGTTAAATCATCAATCGCCACAACAGCAATCCGCTCGTCCCAGCCTGGAGACGGGAGCAGGGTTTGACGAGCGTTAAACAGAGCAACATAGGCCCATTTCTCTAGGGGTTGAAATCCGTTCCCCAGCCAAATTCCCACGGCCAAAAGAACAGTTGCCACCTCAATCAGTGGCCCCACTGGCCGTCGCCGCTTTGAGCCGGTTTCCTGTGCGGACTCTGAAGACTGAGTCTGCTGCCCAGCAAACGGTTTCCCTTTTAGTTGTTTCAATAACGGGTTAACCATTATTGCTCGCGTCTATTGAAATGGATACCGAACGATTTATCGAATTACTATACTAAGCGCTATTAAACGCTCGCGATAGATTAAAGCATCCCTGAAGGAACACCTGACGAGAATTAAAACTCCGGGACTGCAACGGGGTGAACCCGACGTTCACCCAGGGGATTCCGCACCTCAACAGTCAGAGTCTCAGTGCCAAAGTAGCGTCGGGGGGAGTTGAGGAGAACCGTCTGAAATTCTCCACTCTCGTCTGTCTCGACCTCTTCCCCTTCAATCCAAACCGCATTCGCAGGATCGACCCGCCCCCTCAGAATGACTCGGCTGCTCGTGCGCTGCACAGAACCCAAGTCAAAAATCAACTGACGATCGATGCGGCGAGGGGGGGTAGGGGGGTATCCCGGAATCACGCTCGTGGCAAACCCTGGATTGACCATAACGCTGACCCCTTGCGCACTCACCTCGACAGCCCCGGTTAAGGTTGCGACGCCAGTTTTTCCGGTGTTCTCTACGCTCAGGCCAAAGACAGTCCCTCGAATGGCTGCAACTCCGGCAGGAGTTTCGATCTCTAGATTTGAAGAAGGATGGGTGAAACGACGCACCTGAAGTCTGGCTTGCCCTCGTCGGATGACAAGGGACGTGACTCGCCCACCATCGGGCAGAACAGCCATGCGGTTGACCCGAAGGCTGGTGCTTTCAGCCACTCGCACGGTTCCAATATTCGAGTCGAGCTGGAGAATCGACCCGGATTCTATTTCGGTATCAATGCCCTGGTTGAGTTGCAACAGGCGATCGCCAATTTGGGCTGGACGTGCCTGGCGATCGCCATGATAGGTGACACTGCCATCAATGTGCTGAACTTCAAGCCAGCGCTCGCCCTGGGGCAAGGGAAAATTTTGCAAAGAGGATTGGGCACGAACGGAATGGACGGGAACGGCGGCGAGGGTGGTGGCGATCGCCAGACTGGTGATCCACCGTTGAGAAGTCGTCCGAGCAGGTGCCCGAACAGGTGTCCAGGCAGCCACGTCAGGACTCATCCAGCGGCTCAGCAATAGACGAGAGGGCAGGTGAGCAGAGGAACCGATCCGTTTGCGTTTCCGTTTGCAAGAAAAGAACTTCAATTTCATTGTAGGGATGCAACATCGTCAGAATTTCAACGTGGCTAAGCCTTTCCCCCTCATCACCTGAGGAAAGGCAATACCCAGAGAGAATGTTTGAAGAAAGTTCAATAAATATCCGTAAATATCCGTGTAAGTATTGAACACACCCTGACATCACACCTACTTACTTCTGTGAAAACCCACAGTATCCGTTCAGTATTTATTATGGCCGACCCGTATTTCCCCTCAAACGAAAACGGCAAAGCGTGACCAATTGTTCATATTGAGTGAAGCTTCGCTAAGACATTTTTTAGTCCTTGCCATTTGTCAGTGCAGTGTGCTTCTGAGTCACGACGGGGCAATCGTCTCAACGTTGCACCGAACCAGTAGCACCAAATAAAGGGACTAAACCAGGATTGTTACTGAATCTGGGAAGGAATTCAAAAATTTTGAGTCAAAAATGAACAACAATGACACAAAATCATAGGTTGTGGTTGACGCAAGGAAACCCAACACTGCCCTTAAAACTTAGATTGAGGACTCTGTATCAGCTTTTGAGGCTTCTATGCATTTAAGCCTTCTATACAATAGAGGGGATGTGCTTTCGTTACTGCACTTTAGACTAAGTTGGACAAAGCGCCATATGGAGTAGGGGCAAGGCAGTGCCTTGCCCCTGCCATTAGCGTAAAGTTGCGTTTAGTCTAAGCTCCAATTCGTTAAGAAACGCTAACGCCTTTCATTTGTGATGATGGATAATATTCAGCTAACGCTGTATCGAATTGAGCAACTTGCGAATGGTCTTGTCTCAAGTCAGCTCAGTCACCTCAGCCTTATCAGTCTCGGTGTTATCTTTGCCGCTGGACTGTTCACAAGCCTCACGCCTTGCATGTTGTCTATGTTGCCCATCACGGTGGGGTACATTGGCGGCTATGAATCTCAAAGTCGCTTGAAGGCTGCGCTACAGTCGTTGTGGTTTGCAGCAGGACTCGCAACGACCCTGGCAGGATTGGGAATTGTGGCGGCGATCGCCGGACGCGTCTACGGGCAAATTGGCGCAGGTCTGCCAATCATCGTCAGCATCATCGCTATTTTGATGGGGCTCTATGTTTTAGAGCTGTTTCCGCTCCAGTTACCCTCATTGGGTGGCACCGAGTGGATTGGGGAGACGTGGCCACGGGGCATTCGCTCCTATTTGCTGGGGCTGACCTTCGGACTTGTGGCGTCACCTTGCAGCACGCCCGTTCTGGCAACCTTGCTGGCCTGGGTTTCAGAACAAAAAGACCCCATCCTGGGCAGCGCACTCTTACTGTCCTATGCGGCAGGGTATGTTGCTCCGCTCATCATCGCTGGAACCTTTACGGCGTCTATTAAGAAGATTCTTGAGCTGCGCCAGTGGTCAAGCTGGATTACCCCGGCTAGTGGTATTCTGCTGGTTGGTTTTGGTGTCTTCTCCTTGCTGACGCGAGTCTTTCCGGATGGGACAATCTAAGTTACCGATATCGCCTTTTCACCTCATTGCTACGCCTTCATGATTCCTGAATCTTCAAGCTCTTCTTCTAGCCATCTTTCGGCGTCTACTCAGCCTTCATCAACGGACGAGAATGCTCCGATGAATGAGAACGCCTCGACCGATACCCTTGCGGTGACGAATGCCCATGCGACAAACGGTCATTCTTTGAAGGAACCTCCCAACCCCAGCCTCAAGTCTTACCTCAAGCGCCAGTTGCTACCCGTTCTGGCAGATTTGCGGCTGGCGATTGTACTGCTGTTGGCGATCGCCCTCTTCAGCATTGCAGGCACGGTCATCGAGCAGGGACAATCCCTCAGCTTTTACCAGCAAAACTATCCCGAAGATCCGGCTCTTTTCGGATTTCTCACCTGGAAGTGGATTCTCATCACCGGGCTGGATCATGTGTATCGAACCTGGTGGTTTCTGTCGCTGCTGATTTTGTTTGGGGCGAGTCTCACGGCCTGCACCTTCACTCGACAATTCCCAGCGCTGAAAGCGGCTCGCAAATGGTCGTTTTACAGTCGCCCTCGCCAGTTCCAGAAACTGGCACTGAGTACCGAACTCAAGGCCGTGCAGCCAGAGCTTATCTCGTCCTATCTGGATGAAAAAGGGTTTCGAGTCTTTCAGGAAAACAACCAGATTTACGCTCGCAAAGGCATTGCGGGGCGCATCGGCCCCATTGTGGTGCATGCCAGCATGTTGATTATCTTGGTGGGGGCTATTGTGGGAGCCATGACTGGGTTCTTCGCCCAGGAAATGGTGCCCAGCGGACAAACCTTCCAGGTGCGCAACATCTTTGATGCAGGGCCTTGGGCAGAATCTCAAATTCCCAAAGATTGGGGCGTGCATGTCAACCGGTTTTGGATTGACTATACCCCCGAGGGAACCATCGACCAGTTTTACTCCGATCTCTCTGTGGTGAATGAAGCGGGAGACGAACTGGATCGAAAAGTGATTCATGTGAATGAGCCGTTGCGATACAAGGGCGTGACCTTC
>JAYKJC010000760.1:0-2632 GCA_035285885.1 Leptolyngbyaceae cyanobacterium
TTCTAATACCGCTGGATTATAGAGGCTGTCGCCGCCCAATAGAGCCAACCGCTGATTGTTCGCCCGCACGACTTGCAGCGTCTGATCGAGGGTCGAGGTATTCGTTGCAAACACAATGGCCTGTGCCCCTCGCTGAATGGCATCGGCCACGCTGGCACTGGCATCGAAGCCCGGATCGACCACATTCACCTCGCTTACCACCTGTCCGCCATCGGCATAGAGAGCAGTGGTGAACTCATTTTTAAGGGACTGGCTGTAGTCGCTCTCGGCATTGTAGTACAGGACAACCCGCTGGATAGTCATCTGATTCACCAGATAGCGAGAAAGGGCACTGGCGGTAAAGCGATCGCTCGGTACGGTTCGAAAAATATAGTCCCCTGCCTCTGAGATGCGCACTGAAGTGCTGGTGGGCGAAATCATGGGGAGTTGCCCCTGCTCGTAAATCTGCCCGGCTTCTAAAGTGGTGTCGCTGCCAAAGTGGCCGATCACTCCCAATACCGAGGTGTCCTGCACCAGAGTTTGCGCCAGATCGCGGGCGATCGCCGGGTCATTGTCATCGCTGACCACCATCACTCGAAGGGGACGTCCATTAATCCCGCCTGCGGTGTTGATCTCGTTCTGGGCCTGGGCCACTCCCCGCAGCAGTTCCTTGGCGGGGTTGATCGCCGTTGCGGCGGGTACGGCCACTGCGATGGTCGGTGCCTCCTGGTCGCCAATACGGGCATTGTTGAGATAAATCAGGGCTTCTGGGTCATTTCGGTTTTGCTGAAGATACCCCTCCAGCGCCGCCACTGCCGTTCCGTAGTCGTTCGCCTGAATAGCGGCGATCGCCCTCTGTTTCTCCGGTGGAATGGGCTCAGCCAGCAGCGATGTGCCCCCAACGCTCAGGCGACTGCCCAAGGCAGCGGTTCCCTGTTCGGGGTTGGCACCCGTATTCCCCGTCGATGCGCTATCGGACGGATTCGACCCTGGAGGTTCGGATTCAGGGGGGAAGACAGACGTTCCCGGTGACGAAGGTCGTAGAAATTGCTGAACAAAGAACCATCCTCCAACCCCCAGGAGTCCCAGAGTTGCCAGAAGGGCAATAATTAAAATAGAGGCATCATTACGTTTTGCCATAGTCGAGTCGCCAAATTCATCGGAAGCAGTCATCTCCTATATCCATAATGACCTAGTACGTCCACTCCCGCTCATTCAGCATCGTCTCCTTGAGAGCAATCGACTCCAATTCAGCACCACCAAAATTTTCAACGAAGAGAAGAGGGGTGGCGTGCTACATCTTACCTGGCACGTCACCCCTCAAAAGCAATCAAGGTGTCGGTTTATAGCGGTTTGCTAATGGATCAAGTACAAAATTACCCCGTGAACAAGGGGCTTAAGCCCCTTGCCTGTGCTTAAGCCATTTGCACACCGCTCTATAGTGCTTAACCAACGTAGAGCATCTAGAAAAGCTAGTAGGGCATCAAAATCGCACGCAGTTCTCCACCCCGGTTCTCAGTGGTGTGAATATCGACGTAGAGGCGTCCGTCGGCTAAAGCCTGAAGCTGCTCAGGTGTGAGGGTATACTCACCCGCAGCGCTGCCCCCGCGACCTGTACTATCTAGCGTGACATCGAGAGCATACTGAAAGGGGCCATTCTCAGTAGGTACGCCTTGATGGATATGAAACGCCGAAGTAATGTTCGTGTTCGGTGGGTTAACGGGGTCAGTGGCGTAGTCGCGCATTGGGCTTGTCAAATTGCCAAAACTCCCTCGCACAATGAATCGATTGTCGGATGAAAGTACGGCTCCCACAGCTCCTCGTGCTCCTGTGTCGGGTGAATTTGGCACCACATTATCGTCACTCATAACGGCGACATAGGACTGCAATGTACTCCCAGGATTTTGAGCTAAGAGGATGTCTTGAGCTTCCTGTAAGTTGGTGGTGAGCGCTTGCCCAAGAAACGAATTCTTCTGGGCAATTTGGGCACTGGCATCTGACCCGATATGGGAGGAGAAAGCGGCGATCGCCTGGCTACAGGTAGGACTAAACAGACCGGATAGAAGTACACAGCTTAATGTACCGAGTAAAATAAACTGCATCATTTTGATGAGGTTGCGCATAGAACTTCCTTAAATAAATGAAATGAGATTGGGTTGAATCGTGAATCCTGATTGGGCCATACCCAGGCCCGGTAAGATGAATCTTTTTCGAGCATGCGAAAATTTGCCCCAGAAAGGAGACAGCTTACCCGAGTCATGCACATCAGGGTTCATTATTCGTACGGCTCTCAAGCCCATTTGGATGCATCTGTGCAGAAATCAATTCTGTATCGCTTTACGCCTTTAGTTAGGACATTCAATCAGCATATTTCCCCCGCTGCATAAATGTTTAGCGTATTCCTTGTTCCCAGCGTCTCGCTGGGAATGCCCACAAGAGCCTCTGGCTCCCGTTCACATTGGAGCCAGAGGCTCCCGCAGTGGTTTCCTGCCAGAGTCAGGGAACCAGAAATTAGAGGAACGCTAAACACATACCCCTCTGGGCGGGGGAAACATGCTCAAATCTTAACCCCTAGGGCTATATAGCTTTACGCCTTTGCGTTAGGACGATTGAGAACTCTCCCATCTCTTCGATCGAAGCATCTTTTACAAGT
>JAYKJC010000761.1:0-3948 GCA_035285885.1 Leptolyngbyaceae cyanobacterium
GATTCTCAGGCTGATACAGCTTTATGTCAGGCAGCGCCCGCCCCTTCAGGACACCCGCATTCAATCGAGCCTTCCAATCTAGACTCCCAGTTACTCCCCCCGTCTGATGTTCTGACGAGTTCAAATCAGACGGGGTCACATCAGACGGGGTCAAGTCAGGCGGGGTCGAGTCAGACAGGTTCGGAACAGACAGGCTTGGGACAGAAAAGCTTGGGCCAGATGGGCGCAGGCCAGATGGGTATAGGAAACTCTGCCAGTGCCGGGGACTTCGACATTGATGAGGCGATTACTCCACATTTTGAAAAAGCTGAACGCTTCCTCCATCCCGATCAGCTTCCTTCCCCTCCCCCCGAACAGCCATCAAAATCCCTGTCTAATCCTCCTCCAGCCAAACGTGTCGGACAGACGAATGGGGGACATTCAGAGCACGCAAACCGGGATTGGGAGCAATTCTTCACGGGCTATTCTGCCGATGTCAGGGGAGCCTCTCACTTCCAGGGGTCAGCAGACGATCGCCTTCATCTAAGGGAAGGGCTTCCCCCGGAATCCATTCATAAATTTGTCCCGCCCCCCGAGGCGTCTAATTTTTATTCTCGGCTTCAGGCCATGGCGTCTCGTCAACAGGCTCCCGCATCGCTGAGTCAGCATGAACTTTCCGGTGATGGGAAAGCGGCTTCACCCCCCGAGCCCAATGGATCATCAAACGGTTCCTCTGGTGAAATCAAGGGCGCGATGAAGGGTAATTCTCCGCAAGATTCTAACGACGAATTTCACTCTCACCTGGAGAATATTCATCTGCCGCCTCAGCCTGATCTGGAGGCGATCGCCGAATCTCTCTATCAAGAATCTCTCCAGGAAGAAGCGCTGAAGCGAGAGCTTTCTGCTGCCCAGTTTCAGTCCTCAAATGAGATCAACACCCGAAGCGAGTCAGACGAGCAGTAAAGCTCTCCTATCCAAAGGGCTACCATCCCAAGGGCTACCAGTTGCGCCATCCGCCCGCTGGTGACGGGGCAGGAGTGGCGGCGTCCTCTTCTTCGTTGAGGGGCGATCGCCGCATAATGTGGTGATAGTCGGTGCTTCTGGCCCACTGGTCAATTTCTCTGGCCCGCAACACAGGTAGAGGATGAGTGAGCGGCGATACCTGGGCTTCTTTCAACACCCGACCAATTTCCGTTTGGGTGATGGTGTCGTAGGATCGAGCCTGCTCTAGAAATGCGTCAAGATTCAGACGCTGAGCCAGTTGGAGAGATCCTCCGGTGAGCTTCATCAAGACAGAAGCCACGACCCGAGCATCCTGGGCGACGAGCAGGGCGGCGCGATCGCACGTAAATTCTGCACAGCGAACCCACTGCATCATCTGAGCTTGCAGACTTTGAGTGACCAACCCGCCAAACGGCAGCAGTTGGTCGGCAGCCAGCATAATCAGGTTGGCGAGGGTGAGATAGACTCCGTGGTCGCACTTCAGGTGCCCCAGTTCGTGGGCAATCACCGCCTGAATTTCTTCTGGCGTAAGCAAATCAATAATCGACGTATGCAGGACGATGAAAGGCTTTCGACCTCGCATGGCAAAGGTGTAGGCATTGGGAACCGGATTTTGCCGAATGTAGATCTGCGGAACTTCCAGGTCTAAAATTCTGCACGCCTCTACCACAAGGTCGTGAATCTCAGGGAGTTGGCGATCGCTCACCTGAATGCTGGATGAAATATTGTCGAGATAAAACACCTGCTCAGCGACTGGCCCCAGCAGGTTTCGCACCACCAGATCCAACCCTGGCAGTTGTTGGAGTGTTTGTGTGGCCTGGAGATCCAGCGGATGACGAAAGTGGCTTGATTTCAAACCCTGGAGATATGTTTTTGAGAAACCCATAGGGATACAACGAAGAGAACAAGTTGAATAGGGCACGGGCTCATGCTTTTATTTACCGTACCAAACCTCACGGCATTTGGTCGGAACGGGGCGAGAAAATGATGCCTATGCCTTGAGAAACTCTAGATATTTCTGGCTCAGTTCTTCAACGGCTAACTCGTACAGTTCTTTGCCGTGCTCGGGTTTGGCCAAGGCCGGATTCGACCCCATGCGCCCGTCGGGATAGTGGCGGCGAAAATCCGCTGGCCCATAAATCGGATGACCGGACGCCACGGTTTTCTCCAGTGGCGCGTGTTTGATGGCGTCTGGATACACAAACTGAGTGACGGCAACTTCACTGGGCGTGGCGTGTGAGCCTTCTTCGCTTCCATACAGTTCTTTCGCCTTGGTGTAGACCGAACGGCACATATACCAGTTTGCAACCTGGCAGCGCACCTGGTCGGCATTGGGGAGCGACAGTTCAGCCAGGGCGGTGTAGCTTTCTGCGAAGGCTGCTTTAAGGGTGGCGACATTCCCCCCATGACCATTGATAAAGAAGAATTTGTAGAATCCCGCTTTTGTCAGGCTCGCCAGGTAATCGCGAATTACCCAGATTAGCGTGCTGGGTCGGAGGCTGATGGTGCCGGGAAAGGCCGTGTGGTGGAGTGCCATGCCGACGTTGATAGTGGGGGCGACAAGAGCCTGAGTGGCGTCACCGACCCCCTGGGCGATCGCCTCTGCACAGATGGCATCCGTACCAATCAGTCCCGTGGGGCCATGCTGTTCGGTAGAGCCGATGGGGATAATCAGTCCGGGCGATCGCCCAAGATAGGACTCAACTTCAGGCCACGTCGATAAATGCAGTCGCATAGACAAACTCAATTTTTGCTAACAACGGTTCAGTGGTTCCCATCCGGGATGCTCATCCGGGATGCTCATCAATTATTCTCAAGAAAGAATGAGTCTGGATCACCACTATCAACGATTCTAGTGGGAGACCGAAGATTAGGAGAGTCAGCGCTGCCTCACCGCTCACGACTCATGGCGGATTCGCTACAGTGAGGATCGATGGATCGGTTTGACATTACTCACTCAATCACCCATGAAACCCACGGCTCAACATCAGTCTTCACGGCGGTTTCGTCTCCCCTGGCGATCGCTCATCATCGTTGTCCTGACGGTGATGGTCTTGCTCACGGCACGCCCCCTCCATCAATCGGCCACGGCGTCTCAGAATGTTGATTTTCGAGTCTCGCGGCTCGAATCAGAAACCCGCTCACTGCAAGCGCAGATTAGCCAACTGGAATCTCAGATCAATCGGCTGTCTCGCACAACGGGCGGTGCGCGCACCAACCCCGTCGTCGATGCTCCAGCGGAGGAGCCCCCAGCAGCGGATGGCACGGATCTGCGGTTTGACCAACTCGCCACCCTTGTGATTGAAACGCGACAAGACATGTTTCGCCTGGAAGAACAGGTAGAGGCGATCGCCAATCAGCTCAACATTCCCCTGCCCGACGCCACCACCCCATAATTGCATCCATTCACGTTTGGATCGGGCATGACAAACCGCGACACACCCATTAGCTTGCCGCACGCACCAGGAGGGGATGCACCCACCAGAACAGACCGACAAAGATGGCGACGCCCACGTAGGCAGGCTTGACAAATTCTCCCAGCTTAAGGGTTTGCTTGCCTTCCAGAATGGCCGCGAAGGGAATCACGGAGGTGCGGGCTTTGGCGGCTTCGAAGGCATCTCCATAGCGACTGGCGAGGCGGCGATCGCCATGCCACACCGCAAACAAATGATGGAGGATGAGTCCAGCCGAAGTCACGATCATAAACGTCGTGCCGAGCCATAGGGTGTGAGCGATGCACCAAATCACCTGACCGACCATCTGCGGATGGCGAGTGATGCGGATAATGCCCGTTTCGTAGAGATGCACCTGGGGCTTCTGCACCGCTGCAATTTCCAGCAGATTGAACGTTGCGGGATAGAGAAACAGAAATGAAATAGCGGATAGAGTCCACACAAACGGCTCGACCCCTGGAACCCCCTGCACATTCCACAACTGCACCCCGTCGTAGCGATGGCGAATGAAATA
>JAYKJC010000762.1:0-3919 GCA_035285885.1 Leptolyngbyaceae cyanobacterium
TGAGGTGTTTGGCTTACGGTTTAGCCCCGATGGCAAGAACCTTGCAACGGCCAGTCTCGATAACACCGTGCGAATATGGCGTCGGGATGGCACGCCGATTCTTCAGCTCGAAGGTCACGCAGGAGGAGTCGTAAACGTTGCATTTAACCCTGATGGAACACTCCTGGCGTCTGCCAGCGATGATAACACTGTCAAGTTGTGGAAGCCCAATGGCACCCTCATTCAATCTTTTATTGGACATCAGGGCTGGGTTGAAGATGTGGCCTTCAGCCCAGACGGGACATTTCTAGCGTCAGTTGGAGAAGATAGTACGCTCCGCTTCTGGGATACCGACGGGAATGTGCTACACACGTTTCATCAAAGCTTCCCTATTTTGGAAGTTGAATTTAGTCCTGATGGTGATCACCTTGCATTTGCTGGAGTTGGCAACACGCTGAGCGTGTGGAACTTGGAGCTGGATCGCTTGCTGAAAGACGGTTGTGATGTGTTAAGCGATTATTTGCAGAATGACTCTACAATTGCACCAGCCGATCGCCATTTGTGTGAGTCAGTGATGCAAAGTAAGTGATCGGTGAATCCAATAGAAAGAATTTGATTTTAACCAACGACTCAGATCATTATTTGTGGGAAAATTAATGGCAACTTTTGGGCGATCGCCTTCTCCCGACTTCAGTACCATCTACAGCCTTGATAATCATGGATCGACGTACACTGCTTCAATATTTTTTAGCTGGAACCGCTGCTGCCCCATTAAGTTCGTACGTTCAGCGCTCTGCACGAGCTGCCACCCCCTTGGTTGTCCAAATTACAGAAGATACGGTATTTAAGCGCCGACCCTTACTTTCTAGAGAACTTCTCCAAGATGACGAAAAACTCAGTAAAGAACCCTGTCGAATTTACCTGCACTCCTACGCATACGCCATCCCTGGAGAAGACTTAAAGGGACATGTCAAGGTTGCATTTGAAGGCCCGGTGCAGGGCTTTACAACCTGGTACATCTGGAGCGCACATTGTCGTATCTGGAATGGGACTCAGATGGTGTTTCCCAACCGTGTGGGTCTAGAGCAAATCGAGCAAAACCTTTGGAGTTGGGAAGGCGTCAATCATCAACCTGAAATTACGACTCCGTTGAATGGAGAGGTATTGCTGAATCGGGGTGTCGTCATTGCATCAGGCATCAATGAAGAATTTGCAGGTGATTATCCCCGAGCCCTTGAGCACTTTCAAATGGCTGCAGAGCGCGCACCTCAGCTCGTTTCAGAAGCTCATTATCAGCAAGGCATCATCCATGCCATTAGCTTTTATGAGGTGCAAGACCAGATTAATGCTGATCCAGACGCTGATGAAAACTTGCGTCAAATCGATACACCCATTATTCAGGGCATTAGGCAACAGGCTGAAAATGATAAGAACCAAGCATTAGCTCAGTTTACTCAGGCGATCCAAGCAGATGCTGATAATTTCAGTGCTTACCTTGAACGTGGAGTTCTCCATAGCGTCCTCGATAGCAATCAAATCGCCGTTGATGACTTTACTCAAGCAATTCGCCTACGTGAGCACCCTGAACTTCATTTTCGTCGGGCGATCGCCTACGAAGAGCTAGGAGCATTGCCCCAGGCTCTCGATGACTATAAATACGTAGTCGAATATGTTTGGGAATCGGTCGATGCTGTTGAATTTGAACCACCCTCTAATTTGCGTAACGAGCAGCGTCTCGTTTTCTATAAGGGACTAGCCAATTTTTATGCCAGAGATTTTACTTTTTCTCGTGTTCAGAGGAGTTTTGCTTCAGTCTTTTATCCAAATACTTACCAAATTTTGACCGTTGCTGAGAACAACGGTGGGGCTAATAACTTCGACTACGATTCGTACTCTGTTTCTGCTGTCGCGGCTAGAGCGAATAATCTTGCTCTTAGTGAGTTACGCCAAACTACACCCGAAACCGCTGAAGAATACTTGGACAGGGGCTCAAAGCGCCTTGAATTGAATGATCAAGCTGGAGCCTTACAAGACTTTGAGCGGGCATCAGAACTCGACCCAAGCTTAGCTGAGAGTTACTATCGGTTGGGATTAGCAACCGTCGATGAAGACCAAGCGATCGCCTTTTTCACACAAGCCATTGAGCAACAGCCCGATTTCGCATTTGCTTATTTCCATCGAGCGGTTACGTCACTGAATCGTGTGGGCAGTGCGGCACTGAGAGATTTATTCCAGACAGAAGAAATTCTGTACGAGCGAACGGATGCATCACAAATTAATGACACTGTTTTCAATCGCGTCATAGGTGATTTTGACAAGGCTATTCAATCTAAGCCCGATTTTGCGATCGCCTATTACGAACAAGGCAGAACTCGATTCTACAGCCGAGGGTTTAACCCTTCAGAAGTCACGAAAGCTCTCGATGACTATATGCAAGCCGTGCGCAGGCATCCCTTTTTTATCCGAGCCTATACCTCCATTGTTATTAACGCAAGCTCCAATATTAAAGCAAACTCCAAGTTCCTAAATAAGCTTTATCCCGACTCTGATGCCGTTTTAGAGAGGGTCGCTCCCTTAACGGAGATGATTACCCAAAATCCTGATAATCTCGACGCTTACTATCAACGCGCACAAATTTTCTACGAAGCCAACCAGCTCAATGAGGCCGACAATGACTTATCTGAAATCATTCAGCGTGATTCAAGTTACTTAGACGTATATGAGAAAAGAGGCGTTACTCGATATCGTCTCCAACAATACCAAGCGGCTATTGAGGATTTGAACCAAGCACTGGAGAAAGATCCAATAGTTGCAGATTCTTATGTAGTTCGAGGACTTGCTTACTTTGAGTTAAACAACTACCAAGAAGCTCTCAATGATGTGAAACAAGCAGTTTGGCTTCATCCATTGCATACCCAGGCTCACCTTCTACGGATCCAGCTACATAACAATCTTGGGCAAGAAGCACTACCTAAAGAGACAAATTTAGAGACACTCCAGTGGATTGTTCTCAAAGGCTGGGAACGATTGGGAATCACATTCCCGCCTCAAGTCGGGGGAGGCTCATACTCTCAATCTAGCTCTAGCTCTAGACCCGGATGGCGCTGATGAAAAACGCATTAATGTTTCAATTATGCAGAAGCCGATGAAATCTTGAACTCATCAACTTCTACACAGTTATAGTAGTGTGCAGATTATTCAAGTAAAGAATCGGTGATGTGGGACGCAGCGTGCCCTACATCACCGTACTTGACCAACGCGCATAGCGCTATATCCTCTATAGGATGCGGTTATTTGTTTACCAAAGCTGAACAAGCAATTAAGTAAGGAGTCTTATCATCCTTCGGACATTGCCACTTCGACCACATTTGTGGCAAAGCTCTGATATGCACCACCGATTTGCTTCGCCATCGAGTCAGGAAAGACGTGGAATTCGCCCGTTTTCAATGCAGCAAGAATTCCATCAGCGACTAGTGTCGGTGGTTCGGCAATTTCGGTGAGTCCGGCTTCATCACCCATGTCGGTGGCAATTGGCCCAGGGTGAACGCTGAGGACGTGGGTTCCCTGCTCACTCAGTAGCTCTCGGAGAGCTTGAGTAATCGAGTAAGATGCAGCTTTTGATGCAGAGTACGTTGCAAAGTTCGAGAATGATTTCATTGACACCACGGAGTTGAGTTGGGCAAAGACACCGCCCCCATTGGCTTTGAGAACGGGAGCAAAAGCTTGAGCCATCCGAATCAGACCGTATACGTTGATGTCAATTTCAGATTCAAGAGCGGCGATCGCCCCGTCCTCCATGGGAGTCGATGTTTTGAGGATTCCTGCATTATTCACCACAACATCAACGTCAGTAGCAGTCTGTGCCGCAGCGGTAATGGACTGCGGATCACCCAGGTCGATGTAAATCGGAACGACTTTATCACCGTACTGGTCAACAAGG
>JAYKJC010000763.1:0-3983 GCA_035285885.1 Leptolyngbyaceae cyanobacterium
GGTAAGTGAGTGACCGATTGGTGAGGGCGTTCGTCTACCACCCAAACGGGGGCAATGGCCTGACCTGGAGCTGCCCCCAACGCTGTAACCACAGGCGTTGCCAGGGGAGCGGAGGACGTAGAGGGCGATGCCTGGGGTGACTCTAATTTTGGAGACGGTGGTTGGATGGTTTCGGGAGCTGTCAATTGGGGTGAAACTGGCGATGAATGGGGAGCCTTCGCCTTGGGCACGACTTGAGTGAGATACAGCCACGCTTGCTGATTGTCTAGCGTCGGGGTCAGAATTTGATTTGGGGTTGGGGTTGAGTTCTCAGAAGGAAAAGGCTCCGACATTGCGGGAGATGTCCCTAAAACCCATTCCACCCGAAGATCGTGATCGAGCTGTTGAACCAGCGATTGATGCAGGGTGGCCAATGCTGAGAGTGTTGGATGGGATAGTATCGCTTTTTGCTGGTGGCTGTGCTTGACCTCATAGTGGCTGAGAACGTTGTCGTGACTGAGACTATTTGCCCCAGCATTCATCCTCATGTCCCGTCGATGCGCGTCCCAGCGACTCGCGTCTCGTCGATTTGCCTCCCGTCGCTCACTGGAGGGAATGGGTGTCCAGCTTTCGGGATAGTCGTCACCCAATCGGCCATAGGCATAGAATTTTTGGCCCAGGGTTTGAGCATCAAGGGTTCCTGACTTCAGATGAATCGAGTAGCGATCGGGTATGACTTCGCCTGTTTTCATCGCCAACCCCAAGCCCCAACAGGCTTCGACTTCCAGGCGATCGCCCCGACGCTGAATCGTTCCTGATGCGAGTGATGGGTAAATCGGCTGAATCAGCACCCCAATCTGAAGAGATCGGAGAGACATACCAGCCCGTTGCCAAACAAATAAGCTTTTTGCACGAAAGGCTTCTGCCCACGTTCGTTTAACGGCCTGGGCGATCGCCTCGGGCTCGGTTCGACAATAGTGGGGCGACAGTAACCCCTGAATCTTAGAACTCAGGGTCGTAACACCCTGAGCCGCAACGCTAATCGAGGGACGACACATGAGATAGGGAGACTGGAGGGATTGACCTGTTTTTGTTAAAAAAGCCTTCCATTCTCCCGGCAAAGGAGTTGTTGTAATCGCCTGCTGAATCTGTTTGGCAATGGATTGAAGCTGCCAGGGTTGTCCGGTATCTAAGTACAGCTCAGAGTTGGGAAAGTCTTCGAATAGCGGATCGCTCCACGATACCCCCTGAATGAAGTCACGGAACACCGTCGTCGATATCACAACCCCTGGAATGATCGGATGGCCATGCTGAACAGTGCGGCCTAAGTAGAAAGCTTTATCTCCCACATAGCGCCGACCATCGGGCGGAATTGAAGTGAGCCAATATAGGGTCTGATCGAGCATTCAGGTTACCGCTGGCAGATGAGAATAAAAGACACGAAATTGTTAGTTGAATAGATGAAACCAGCGACGACGTATTCCCATGCTCTCTTTAAAAAAGCTTTACACTCATTTCAATCATGATTCTAACCCTGTCAAACTGCCCGCACGATGCATGACATGGAGCCTCTCAAGTCGGACGAGTGACATCGGCAATAGGTAGATTCTAATGCATTGGCTAAGGGGTATGGGAGGATAAATGCTGACGGAAACATAGCTAAGCATGGTTTAGCGGGAGTCCAGTGCATGAAACCGACTTTTTCAAGCTCTGAATCTTGGCAGCAGGCCAGCATCTTGATGCAGCCTGTGTTTATCCGGCTCATCGATAATATCCGGAAACAGCTTGATGAGACAGGATGGAAGGGGGCGTATCGAGATGTTCAACGGTGGCCCGATGGAACACCCCCCGAAACCCAATATCGGTTTCAGAAACTTCAGGAAGAAATTTCTCACGCCAGTCCAGAGGATGTTCCTGAACTTCAGCAGGCGCTTGAAGCGCTGCCTCAGCCCATTCCCGGTTATGAGCTGCTGCTGCAAGATGGCGATCGCCACATCACCGTCGATTTATGGGAAGTCTGCTACACCATCTGTTTCCTCAACTACGAAGCCATGCAACAAACGCCGGGAACGCCCGCCATTGTCGATTCTGGTCTGTTAGATGAGTCGGGGCAAGTCGATTGGAATCAACTGAATGATAAAACCCGGCAGATTGTCAGTGACATCTTTGCTAAGTTGCCCCAATCTGATCAGCCGTTAACGGATTCTCTGGTAGATGAGTCTCTGGCAGATGAATCGAATGAGTGACCTCCGGTATGATCGTGGGAAGTTCACTGCATGAAGCGATTATCGATGAACACGGATTTTCAATCTCAACTCGAAGCGGCTGGAGCGACATTCACCGATGAGGGGAACTCTCTGGTGGTCAAAAGCTTTGGAAATGACGCAGAGGCGATCGCCGCCGCATCGTCTGGCGCTGCCCTGTATGACCGCACCCACTGGGATCGCATCGACGTGTCGGATAGCGATCGCATTCGCTTTCTCCACAATCAAAGCACCAATGATTTTGAGCGACTGTCTCCCGGACAGGGCTGCGAAACGGTGTTTGTTACGTCCACGGCCCGCACCATTGATTTAGTGAGTGCCTATGTGCTGGACGAATCTGTGCTGCTATTGACCTCACCGGGGTTGGGCGATCGCCTGATGAAATGGATGGATCGCTTCATCTTCTTTGCCGACAAGGTGAAACCCACCCTCATCACCGACCAAACGGCTACTCTGAGTCTCATTGGCCCCAAAAGCACTGAAATTCTTGCGACCCTCGTCAACGATGCCGATCATTTGAGTGACCTGAGTCAGCAGCCTTGGGGAACCCATCAAGAATTCACGACTCAAGATATTTCCGTGCGGGTTGCTGTGGGCAGCGGGTTGGCGACCGAAGGATACACGCTGATAGTTGGAAGTGACCATCGGGGCAAGCTCTGGGAAGCCATCACGTCGGCTGAAGCTGTGCCGATGGGGGAGACCGCGTGGGAATACCTGCGGATTGCTCAAGGGCGTCCGATGCCGGAGCGCGAACTGACGGACGACTACAATCCCCTGGAGGCGGGACTCTGGAGAACGGTGTCTTTTGAAAAGGGGTGCTACATCGGCCAAGAAACCATTGCTCGGCTGGATACCTATAACGGCGTTAAGCAACAGCTCTGGGGCATTCAGCTCAATGCCACGGCTGACCCTGGAACGGTGATTATGGATGGCGACACCAAAATTGGCCGACTCACTAGCGTGATTTCAACGGAAGATGGGTACCTTGGGTTAGCCTACATTCGCACGAAAGCGGGCGGAGAGGGCATGACGGTGACCGTGGGAGAGGCAACCGGACGGGTGGTGGATATCCCGTTTGTGAGGCGATCGCGCGGGTCAAAATCCCCGTAGGGGCGAAGCATGTGAGGACACGATGCATAGAACCCAAAAAATCTATCGGAATATAGTTTTTTCCTGGTTATTACCCTTCGTTGGCTTTTCACTCTATCTGATTTGGTCACGCTCGTTTCTTGTTAACTATGCAATCTATGATGAGGAGTCCGTGATCATTTGTACTGTCATTGGACTTCCCTTTATGTGGAGGTGCCCTTTCATCAATTTCTGGAAAGCTGTTTGGTCAATCATCTATCTGCTTGTTATGCCTGTATGGCTCGTTTTGTACGGGCTTACATTCGTATGTACATTCTTTGGGCATTGCCTCTAGAGGATGGTTCTGAGCATACTGCTTCCGTTGAAACCTAGTCAGCGAGAAAGGCTCTTTTTATATCTGATGATGCATCAAATCAAAAAATGAAAAAAAATGAGCAAAATGTAGCCCTTGCATGCTTTGTACCTTTTATCAGCTTCTCTGTATATCTGATTTTGTCTCGCTTATTTTTTCGTGACTGTAATGCATACGATCGTTCAGCCCTAATTATTTGTACGGTAGTTGGGTTGCCTTTTGTCTGGAGATGGACTTCCAATATATTCTTGAAAATTCTATGGGTAATTATTTACATTCCAGTCATCTACTTATGTATC
>JAYKJC010000764.1:0-16104 GCA_035285885.1 Leptolyngbyaceae cyanobacterium
TCTGGTTCCCTGACTCTGGCAGGGAACCGCTGCGGGAGCCTCTGGCTCCATTTGAACGGGAGCCAGAGGCTCTCGCGGGCGTTCCCAGCGAGACGCTGGGAACAAGGAATACGCTAAACAAGTACGCGCGCAACGCGCGCCCAAAACCCTCTTTTCTTCGTTGCAATCGGAGAAGTTTGCCAGGTTGTAGTGAAAGATATTCCTTGTTTATCAGGATATTGGCAGGGGCATACTGAATACAGTAGTTGGTGCATCTGCCCGGTAGCAGTCTATACCGGGCTTTTCGTCTTATTCGAGATTGATGTCGTCTGACGCTTTCGCGTTAAGAGATGAACGGTGAGTGGAACCCCTGCTGTGTATGGGTTCCACTCACAAACTTACATATAATGCTGTAACTCGGTTGTACCCCGATTAAACGATGGCCGATTTAGAACTACTGAGTATTTTGAGACAAGGTGCTGATGCGTGGAATGAGTGGCGTCAGACTCACCTGGTGCGACCTGGCGTCAAACCTGATTTTAGTGGCGCGAATCTCCATGACATCAACCTCGCAGGTGCCGATCTGCGGAGAGCAATCCTGGCAGGAGCTTCTCTAGAGGGAGCGAATCTCAACGAAGCGGATCTGAGCAACGCTGATTTACGAGAAACCAATCTTTCATCTGCGACGTTCAAAGATGCCAACTTAGAAGAAGCGAATTTATCCGGCTCATATGCCATTCGTGCCATTTTCAAGCGGGCTGTTCTCACAAAGGCCATGTTGCATAATGCTAATTTCATGCGATCGCGCTTTGCAAAAGCAGACCTCAGCAACGCCAATCTTTACGAATCCAATCTAACCGCCTGCGACTTTTCCTTTGCCAGTCTCCAGAAATCCAATCTTCAACGAGCGATTCTTGTGCTAGCAGATCTGCGGCGCGCAAAATGCCGGGGGGCAAACTTCAAATATGCAGACTTGAGAGGAACTGACCTCACCCGGACTCAAATGAGTGGTTCCAATCTAGAGCATGTCAATTTCACGTCGGCCTATCTAGAAAAGACCCTCCTCCAAAGCAGTTCTCTTCGAATGTCTAAGCTTGTGAAGGTTGATCTCTACCACGCCAACATCAACAACGCAGACTTACGAGGAGCCAATCTTAAAGGGACAGACTTGAAAAAGGCTCACTACAAAGAAGACCGCATCAAGATTTGAGTCTCTAAACTGATGCCAGGGTTGCCTCACTCGCGGAGTGGGGCCTGTTCATTTCGACTGTTTGACCATACACCTCGCAGGAGTTGTTGGGGCTTTCGATCAGCCTGACCTTATACAAAGTCGCTCCAATGTCTGCGATGGGCTTTTCCAGCAGGTCGCGAATGTGGATGGCGATGTTTTCTGCCGTGGGCACAATCTTGGCAAAGTGGGGAATGTCTTTATTCAAGAAGGTGTGATCGAACGGTTCGACGACATGCTCATCAACCGCCTTCTGGAACTCACCGAGGTCGGCAATCATGCCCGTACGTTCGTCCATTTCTCCGCGAATGGTTACTTCTAAGTGATAGTTGTGTCCGTGGCCATTTACGCGGGCACACTTGCCGTAAATCTCAAAATTTTCTTCGAGGGAGAGTGTCGGCAATGCCAAACGATGGGCGGCACTAAAGTGGGTACGGATTGAGAGATAGGCGTTCATAGCGTTTCCTTCATAGTCTGCCCAAAGGTCAGGATGTTCAAAAAGCTGGACTCGAACGACGGGTAAGTGGGGAACCAACCGCTTCCAAATCATTCGTGCAACGTTCTCAGTGGTTGGCAAGGTATCTTGAAACTCAGTCCAAGCGGTGTTCAAATACGAAAAATCAAGGGGTTGGATGACTTCTTTCTTGATGACATGCTTCACATCCGACAAGTTGAGCACCATCCCCAACTCGTCCACGTCCCCCTCCATCGACACATAGAGAACGTAGTTGTGTCCGTGTCCCGGTGCGCGAGCACACAGACCGAACTGTGCCATATTTTCTTCTTCGCTCAGCTCAGGCAACCAATACAAGTGGCTGGCGGAAAACTCAGCTCTGCGCGTGATAATACATTTCATAGCAAAAAACTCGTGTTAAGTTCCATGAACCCCACTTCTACAGCATAGACTGAATCGCGGGAGAAATGTAACGAAATATTTTCTGAGATATTTTTTTAAGGTGGTTATCGGGTAAGCCACCTCAATTTGAAGGCAAGTCGCTCAACAATTAGAACAATTAGTTGAATTAAGCCGTAGCCATCCTAAATCAGGACTTACGAAGTTCTGTATTTCTAGCGCATTTTGCGGGTGGTGGCGCAGCCCACCACCACCCGCAAAATGCGTATGTCCAAATAAAACAATCCCAAATGAAATATGAGAGGGAAGGCTGACCTCTATCTATCGTAAGAAGTATTTATGCTTATCATCCGTTAGTATTCTCTGAGTGAGCAATATGCGTTCTCAGCAAATGCTCACGGCCTATCTAACACGGCCTATTGAATTGGTACACCTTTAACAGGAGACAGATCGCCCGTGGTTCCTCTTCGTGACGAAAACCCCGTAAAAATTACGCCTTATGTGACTTACGGGCTCATTGCCGTCAATCTTGTGGTGTTTTTCATCGAAATGGTGGTGTCGGCCTCATCTCCCACCGCACTCGAATCTCTGTTTTATCAATGGGCTGTCGTTCCCAAGCAGCTCACCATTAGCTTCATCCGAGATTTTTCGGTCGATAGTTTGCTGGAGTGGGGGACATTGATTTCGGCCCAGTTTCTCCATGCGGGGTTTTTCCATGTGGCTGGAAACATGCTTTACCTATGGGTGTTTGGCAATAACGTCGAAGAGGAGATGGGGCGAGTTCGCTTTCTGATCTTCTACCTGGGCTGTGGAGTGCTGGCGACCCTGGCTCAGTGGTTTTTTGCTCCAGACTCAACGATTCCGTCTCTGGGGGCGAGTGGGGCGATCGCCGGAGTCATGGGAGCTTACATTTTCCGCTACCCCAAAGTCCGGATTCTCACCTTTATTCCGTTTGGGTTCTTGTTTCTCACGCCTCGAATTCCGGCTTATCTGTTCCTGGGCATTTGGTTTCTTCAGCAGGCTGCCTACGGTGTGGCGAGTCTGGGAGTCTCGACCAACGTTGGCATGGAGAGCGGTGGCATTGCTTATTGGGCACACGCGGGAGGGTTTGTGTTTGGAGCGGCACTGGGCCCCTTATTCGGACTGTTTGATCGGGCAGGAGAGGGCGATCGCCCCGCCGAGATTGAATCCAATCAATAAAGAGATCTCTTGAAATAAAATGATCAACCCACGGTGCGTTACGCTTCGCTTTTCTGGTATGCCCTTTGGGCTATACAGCACCCTACTGCGGTAAATTCTTTCCTAGAAATTACCTAAGGGGATGCGTCAACGGTCAACGCTGCAAGACACCGTGTAGCCCAATCGCGGCCAGAATTGCGCTGAGCAGCACCCATACCCCTTCTGCAAATACGTTGATACGGTGAATGTTCTGTTGAGCATTGGCAGCGAATAGAGCTGATAAATCTGAAGAGCTTTGACGAACCTCATCGTATTGCTGGTAGGCGAGTTCGAGGGCAGCCCAGTCAACTAATGCATAATGTCCAAATACGGCAACGCCTGCCACTCCGGGAATAATCACGAACAGGACTAACGGCAAATAGCGCATGTCATCTCCTTGAATAGTCATCTCCTTGAATATAAGTTACATAAAATAGGGCTAATCCCTTCGCATAGAAGAAATTAGCCCTATTCTCAAAATGGTTTATCACACGCATTATGAATGCGGATGGCGAGACTCGAACTCGCAAGGCAAAAGCCACACGCCCCTCAAACGTGCGCGTATACCAATTCCGCCACATCCGCACGACTTGGAAGGAACACACTGTTGTGCGCTACTCATTCCGGTCTTTAAGCATAAACCATATTGCTTCGACTGGGAATACCTTTTTACGAAGCAACCTAAATTTCACCTTCAGCTGAGCTGTTCCAGGACATGCTGGACATCGATGCATAGGGCTTTGCCGACATGGAGTAGATTCCGCAGCTGAAGAATTTCAGTACACTGTTCGGGGTCGGGTAAGGCATAGACCTTTTGTTGACACTCATGAATGGTCGGCATCATCGTGTTGTGAAAGTGATTCATGTAGAGTTCTTGAGCATGACTCAGACTCACACAGAGCTTGAAGCGATCGCCCACGGCAATGAGCTGACGCAGACAGTCAAAGGCGGCGTCAAAGGTTTCGTTGTCATGGTCGTGAATCAGATGTTGCAGCACGCACATGATCTGATCTTCAAGCAGTAAACGGGCTTGAGGAAGACTGAGCGTACATTTCAAGTACTCCGCTTCAGTGGCGATCGCCTGCAATTCTGCAAGCTGACCCAGACAATCGGACAGGTTGAGAGGTGATTCTAGAAGGTGCTGTTCGAGCGTTTGAAGGGCGCTCATCAGCTTATTCCCAACGGCAATCTCAGCAGCAACCTGCAATTCTCGCGGAGGCGTAAGCTCATCTCGGTGGAAGGCCATCAAGATGCTGTAATTGTCTCGATAGACCTGAGTATAGAGCTGATCGAGTCCTGATAAGGTCTCATCGCTGAGCATCTCCATAATGCGATGGCGCTCTTCAGCGAAGAGATCTTGCAGGGTATAGGTGCGATCGCCCAGCACCTCATTCATTTTCAGAATCAGGCGTGCAATGTTGCCTTGATTAAGCGCAGCAAATAGCTGTTCTTGGGTTTTGGCATAGGCAAGCCGTCCTGCGAATGGAGCCACACAACAATGGATGTCCCATCCTCCGAGATGGAGGACGGCAAAAATCAGGTGTCCAAACTCGTGGGTGATTTCTGAGGTGAGCTGAAGCTGGCCGATCGCTAACGTCAACGGGCCGATGCGTTGAATCTGGTAGTCGAGTTGACTCACGCGATAGCAGTAGACCTTCTGTTCAACAGAATAGTGCTGGAAGATGGAACTCATCGCATAATGGGCGGCCACCTGCTCCATAGAGATATGAGAAGGTTTCACCAGTTGGTGATAGACCTCAGCGCCATGAACAAAGGACTTGATATTGCTCGGAGCAGTGCTTAAGCGATGGATGAATTCGGCCTCGAAATCAATGCCGGACACATCTTTGGCTAGATCAATGGCGCGGGAGGCATACCGCAGGATCTGTACGCCTTCCGGTCGGGATAGTTCTTCGAAGAACCAGCCACAACTGGTGTACATCAGCAGGGTATGGCGCTGCATTTCGAGCAGGCGCAGCACGTCGATCCGTTCATCGTCGCTGAGAAGATGGGCCTGATGATGGTCTAAAAATGTTCGGACAGTATCAGAACGGCGATCGCGAACCACATGAATATACTCGTTGCGGGCATGCCAGGGATCGCGAAGTAATCGTCGTCCGGATGTTTCGTACACACCCGCGAGGCGATCGCGCAACCAGTCTAAGGCGTCTCGCAGTGGTCGCCGCCATTGCTGATGCCAAACGCCACCTCCGCCACAGCCACAATCATCTTTCCACCGATTGACCCCATGAGAACAGCTCCAGGCAGTGACGGGCTTGAGTTCAACTTCCCACTCTGGGGGACAGATGCTCAGGTAGTGAGCATAGTTGGTTGTCAGCCATCCTCTCTGGGGAAACTCGACGCTCACCGCATAGGCCAACGCCTTTTCAGCTCCGCCCTTGTGGTGGCCAAAGGTTTCTCCGTCTGTTGCCACAGAAATTAACTGGGAAGTCCGGCGATCGCCCCGCACCGCTTGTCCGATGCGGTCTGCAAAGAGCTGAGAACTGGACAACACCTCGTTAAAGCCCATGTCGCGGGAAATGGGACCATCGTAGAAAAACACATCAATGTAGTCCCGGTTGAGATCGCCACCGGGCAGAAAACAGCGATAGGGGCGAATGGGATCAATTTGTCCGCCTCCAACCTCTGTCCACTGCGTTACGTGTTGGCCTGGTTTGGGTAAGGGACGACAGCGCTGCACCTGTGACGGTGCCAGAATAATGAATTTAATGCCTTCAGCCACCAAGACTTCAAGCGTGGCGTAATCCACTGCCGTTTCGGCTAGCCACATGCCTTCGGGATCGCGCCCAAAGCGAGACCGAAAGTCTTCTTTTCCCCAGCGGATCTGGGTTTGCTTATCCCGATCGTTGGCCAGGGGCATGATGATGTGGTTATACACCTGGGCGATCGCATTTCCATGTCCATTCAGCCGCTCACAGCTAGTGCGATCCGCATCAAGTATCCGCTGATAGACCTCGGGATCATGGGTTTCTAGCCAACTCATCAACGTTGGCCCGACGTTAAAACTTAGATACTCAAAGTTATTCACGATGTTAATGAGTTCGCCCTGCTCATTGAGCACACGGGCAAAGGCATTGGGGCGATAGCATTCATAGTGAACGCGCTCATTCCAATCGTGAAATGGAGATGCGCTGGGCTGTCGCTCAATCGCTTCTAAATAAGGATTCTCGCGTGGAGGCTGATAAAAGTGCCCATGAACAGTGATGAAGATGCCCGTGGCGATCGCCTCTGACGGGGCGTGCTTCTCTGGCTCAAACGCTTGCTTGTCAACAACGACCTCGTCGTTGACAGCAGTAGCGTAAGAAGAATCCGTACTTTGAGAATAGTGAGTTTGCATAAATGGCTTCGCTGCACCTGCGAATGAAGGTCAAGTTGAACAGTCAGGTTGAACGCTGGCCCATGAACGAGCCCCTAGCGTGAACGGTTAGATACAAAAGACCCAATGAATTGGGTGGAAGATGCTTCAGAGATGAGCGGTGAATCGCAATGCAGTAGACCATCACTGATGGGGATCAGCACCATTACACGTGCGACGCTATTAGACGCCATCCTTAGACGCTATCAACGGACTGCAATGAAGAGAGCAATCACGATGATTCGATTCACGACTTCATGCCCCTGCTAATTTGTTAAGCATTTCAGGAACGGTATCCAATACACGATGTAAAGACTATTAAAGAGTATCGCTTTCCTCTGATCCCGTCATCTGGCCTGACCTTAGTACAAATGATGTATATTTCATGTTCCGCTTCGCCTCAAGACTGAATGCGGGGATCATTTCACTCTAATGGGGATCACACGTACTGTTTGAATTGCGGGCGATCGCCCAATCACGGGAGAGTGATACCTAACCCCCTGATGCCCCTCCACAAACCCATCGCTTCCGATTGGGCTTCTAGTCGCTTCTGCCGCCTCATCGATTCTCCATGAGAGTCTTAGAATCCTTATCCAACAGCGGCTTAGCTCGTTCATCCTCATCAGGGGTAGGACTATATTGCCCTTCAATGAAACTTAAATGAATAGTACAAAAGAAATTTTGAATCGATACAAAACGAAATGGAATCATTAGGAAATGATGATAATTTCCAGCTTAAGCATAAGAAATGTTTTACGCGTTCTGCATTTTTCCAGTTACACACGGTTACTCGTGGCAAAAAAAACGGGCATTGTTTTACACATGCCCGTCTACTATCCGAAGCCACCTATAGTGCTTAACGCGGTTGCAAACCGCTATAACTAACTGGAATTTAGACTCAGTTGGGTAAAGCGCCATATGTAGTAGGGGCAAGGCACTGCCTTGCCCCTACCAGTAGCGTAAAGTTCATTCTTTAACTTCCAAACCTAAGCCGGAAAATCTAAGCCAGATCTTTCCAGTGTAGGGTTAGCCAGAAAATAAGGCCCCAGAGAGAGGGAGGCACGCTAAACAGATACTCAGCCCGCCGCACCTCTCTCTGGGATTTTGGGATTTTGGAATTCTACTTTCCCGCAAGATTCCTAGCAATCGTAGTAGAGCGCAAATTCGTAGGGGTGAGGACGCAGACGCATCGGGTTCACCTCAGTATCGAGCTTGTAGGTAATCCAGTTGTTGATGAAGTCATCAGTAAAGACGCCACCCGTGGTCAAGAATTCGTGATCGGCTTCCAGTGCCTTCAACGCGTCGAGCAAGGAACCCGGAGTTGACGGAATCTTAGACAGTTCTTCAGGGCTGAGATCATAGATGTCAACATCCAATGGATCACCAGGATCAATTTGATTCTTGATCCCGTCAATTCCTGCACAGAGCATCGCAGAGAATGCCAGGTAAGGGTTAGACGTGGCATCCGGACAGCGGAACTCCAGGCGCTTCGCCTTGGGGTTCGTTCCAGAAAGAGGAATGCGCACAGATGCCGAACGGTTGCCCTGGGAATATGCCAGGTTTACAGGAGCCTCAAACCCAGGAACCAAACGCTTATAGGAGTTGGTGGTGGGGTTGGTAAACGCCAACAATGCTGGAGCGTGCTTGAGAATGCCGCCGATGTACCAGAGCGCGGTCTGGCTTAAGCCTGCATACTTGTCACCCGCCATCAATGGCTGTCCATCTTTCCAGATGGATTGGTGAGTGTGCATGCCTGAACCATTATCGTTAAACAACGGCTTGGGCATGAACGTAACGGTTTTGCCCCACTTCTTCGCAACATTCTTGATGCAGTACTTGTAGATCATCAACCAGTCAGCAGCTTGAATCAGTTCACCGAACTTGATTCCCAACTCACACTGACCCCCGGTTGCAACCTCGTGGTGATGCTTCTCGATCGGAACTCCCAGGTTCGCCATCGAAAGTAGCATCTCCGTTCTCATGTCTTGGGAGGTATCGGTGGGAGATACAGGGAAATATCCTTCCTTGTACCGAGGCTTGTACCCTTTGTTGCCGCCTTCTTCTTCTGCACCTGTGTTCCAACGGCCTTCAATGCTATCGACATAGTAGTAGCTAGAGTGCTCGTTTTGGTCGAAGCGGACGTCATCAAAGATGAAAAATTCAGCTTCTGGGCCGAAGAAGGCAGTATCGCCAATGCCTGTCGTTTTGAGGTAATCAATGGCCTTAGCGGCGATCGCACGAGGACACCGAGAATACAGTTCACCTGTCCGGGGTTCCTTAATCGTGCAGATCATGCTCAGGGTTGGCTCTGCCATGAAGGGATCGATCCATGCGGTATCTGGATCAGGCACCATTGCCATGTCAGATTCGTTGATGGCCTTCCATCCCCGAATACTAGAACCGTCAAACGCGACACCATCAGTAAAGCTATCTTCGTCAATTTGGCTCTTGTGTACTGTCAGGTGCTGCCAAATACCTGGTAGGTCGATGAACTTCAAATCAATCATTTGAATGTTTTCATCGTTAATCTTTTGCAGAATTTCTGCCCCAGTTGTCATGAACTACTCCTTCTCGTCTGACATCATGTATTTCATAAAAAGGACATGGCAGTGGCACTGTGCATATCGTGTTGCTCTGTATCACATGAGCAACCATGACTTAAACAGCATGGTTCGACGTGCAACCTGCCCAGCGCTGATTCACAACGTGTTCGTCAGCCTTTCTACCAATTCAGCGACATATCCATCCGTATAGACTGAGAGGATCGATCGCCAATTCACCGTATATCAACCCTCGGACGTGAGAGTCTACAGTTGTTCGATACCGCCCTATTTGTTATTGCAGTTTGTCAAAATTGTCAATCTGGAAGGCTGTGAAGTGGAGCAGTAAGTTAACTCCGAGCATCACATCAAACCAGATTCTGCAACACCTGAATCATCCTAGAGATAGGGATATTGATGTTTTGTATAGGGAGATACAATTCGACCAAGAAAACCCAAGAGAGGGTACGGTCTTTAATGGTTGCGAAATATTACAGATTTCTCATTCGAGGAAGGGGCGATCGCCCCCATTTGAAAGACACGATGAGGTATCGTTCATCGCTTCTCTCTGTGTTGCGTTTCAGCGGGTCGATCGTCGGCTGGAGAAGACCACACAAAACTTAATGAATGGATGTCTCTCGCATCATGAGTTTGGGGCTGTTGTGAGAA
This sequence comes from Leptolyngbyaceae cyanobacterium, assembly GCA_035285885.1. Classification (GTDB taxonomy): domain Bacteria; phylum Cyanobacteriota; class Cyanobacteriia; order CAKZMO01; family CAKZMO01; genus JBCCWF01. The sequence continues at coordinate 9,864 of JAYKJC010000764.1, forward strand.
CGTGGCGTGATACACTTATTGCCTGAGGAACCTACTGAACGCTAGTCACGAAAGTTACTTATTTTTAAGGATTGTTCGTCTATTTCAGGACGGGCGATCGCTGGTCTCCCTCTAGTGTTCAGTCTCATCACCGTTGGGCTTCTCTCAGAATTGATGCTGTGCATTTCTTCGATTGGGGCAAGGTGATGGTGCATTGATTCCTTCATAAGAAAAGCACTTTTTAGGATGATTGTTAGGAGACGAATCGCATGCAGGATGCAGTGACAAGCCTGATTAGTAAGTATGATTCGACGGGGCGATATCTAGACAGAGATGCCATCGACACGTTGAAGTCTTATTTTGATTCGGGAATCAGTCGAGTAACCGCAGCAACGATGATTAATGGAAATGCGGCTGCAATTGTTCGCGAAGCAGCGACAACTCTTTTTGAACGAGTTCCTGAGCTGATTCGACCGGGTGGCAACGCTTACACGACTCGCCGCTATGCAGCCTGCCTCCGGGATATGGATTATTACTTGCGCTATGCCAGCTACGCTCTGGTTGCGGGAGATAACGGTGTCCTCGATGAGCGTGTTCTGCAAGGATTGCGCGAAACCTATAACTCACTTGGGGTACCCATCGGGCCGACTGTGGTCGGCATCCAGATCATGAAGGAGATTGTGAAAGCTCAGCTCGCCGAGGCGGGTATGGAGAACACAGGTTTTATTGACCAACCCTTTGATCACATGACTCGTGATTTGAGCGAAGTTAGTATCTAGGCGTAGCAGCGTTGACTGAGTTATGCTTTAGCATTCTTAGGAATGCAAAGAAATAGGGAGTGTTGCTCAGCAACACTCCCTATTTCTTTGATAGGTCTTTGATGAGCCTTTGATGAATTTTTCATAAACCTTAGCCGGGCTCATTCAATGATCTGGGCATGATTTTCTAAAACCCAAATTCCGTAGCCCTGATCTTTTCGGGTGATCACGACTTGCTTGCCCCGTCCGGAAATTTGCTTCACGACCTGAGCCGTTTGCTTAATGTCTTGAATGGTTTTGAACAAGCTGTAGCATTGCTGCTGGAAATAAACCACCGGAACAGGCCGATCCAGTCCTCGGATCAATGCTTTGCCCACCGTATATTGTCGTCGAGAGGTCAGAATTTGATAGGAAATGTGACTGACTTCGGATGTTTGGGGTGGGTGATCTTCAGAGAGGAGTAAGACGCCACTGTGAGAAGAGTTCTCAGGGTGAGAGGACTCGAGATTCGATGCATGATGCCGTTGAAGAGGCATGGCACTCGGTTCAAACACCCAGATGGCGTATCCTTTGGGAATGATGGTCACAGCGGCGCGATCGCCCCTTTCTTCTAATCTCTCCAGAATTTCAATGGCATCCGTTTCGTTTTTAGCCACCTTGAGCAAACTGTAGAAGTTCTCGTTGACCGTGATGGCGGCGATCGCCAAAGGATGATCGGGCGTTTCAATGTGGCAGGACTTGTACATCTCACGGGATGACAGCACCACCTCCGCGTACTGGTTTAGCCGTGAACACTCGTCATTTTCTGGAGTCGGGCTGTTGGATAAAGCGGCTGAATTGTTGAGTTCTCCCATAAGTGCGTTCGGTTCTACTGAGCGGGAAACATGCGGCATATGGGTAGATTGCAAAGGTCTAGTATCAGGTTTCCCAATTTAGTGAAAGCTGTTGCCAGTTTTGTTGGATGAAATGTCCTAAGGAGATTTCTAGGACTGAATTTACCTGTTGATTTGGGCTTTCTCCCTTAGGGAGACGCTAAGCGAACGACTTCGCTCAGCCCACAGGTCGTGAGCGTTGAGCGAAGTCGTTCGCGAAGCGTCTCCCAAGTGGAGAAAACGCGGGAATGCTGGTATTTTCTTTGCTAGACATCGCCTAAGAAGGAACGGTCACCTCGCTTAGGGCGTCGGGCGAGAGGTTGTTGTGGAGCACTTCGCCATCTCGGAACCACACGATGCGTTGACTGAGTCGGGCAACATCCGCTTCATGGGTCACCATGACAACGGTCATGCCGCTTGCATTCAATTCTGCAAAAATCGCCATCACTTCTTGGGTGGTGTGGGAGTCTAATGCTCCCGTCGGTTCATCCGCGAGCAGGAGCACAGGTTGATTGACAATGGCACGGGCGATCGCCACCCGCTGCTGCTGTCCCCCAGAAAGCTGATTGGGACGATTGTTGAGTCGATTGCCGAGTCCGACCCGCTTCAGCGCATCGGCAGCCCGCTCCTGCCGTTCTTGGATGGACACCCCCGCATAGATCATCGGCAACATCACATTCTCGATGGCCGACAGCTGGGGCAGCAGATGGAATTGTTGAAAAACGAACCCGATTTTGCGATTCCGAATGTGGGCGAGTTCTGAGTCGTTGAGTCCGGCCACATCGACGTTGTCCAGGTAATACGCCCCGCTGGTGGGGCGATCGAGGCACCCGATGATGTTCATGGCCGTAGATTTGCCAGAACCAGACGGCCCCATGATGGCGCAATATTCTCCCGCCGTGACCACAAGGGACACGTCAAATAAAGCCCGAACCTCTGTGTTGCCGCTGCCGTAAATTTTGGATACCTGTTCAAGGCGAATAATGGTTGCTGGATTAGACCCCACGTTATGCACTCCTCAGCGCCACAATTGGATCGAGCTTTGCGGCTTGGCGAGCGGGAACGACCCCGAAGAAGAGGCCAATTCCGCCGGATACTACAACGGCAACCGCCGCCGCTGCCACCGAAACACCCGGTTGAAAGGGCGATACAACGCCAATCAGCAAGGCTCCGCTAATGCCCAAGCCTGTGCCAATCAGACCGCCTGCTGCGGATAGAATGACGGCTTCGATCATGAACTGCATCAAAATATCCTGCTGAGACGCGCCAATGGCCTTTCGCAAACCAATTTCCTGGGTGCGTTCTCGCACAGAAACCAGCATGATGTTCATGATGCCGATGCCGCCGACAAGAAGGGAAATTCCGGCGATCGCCGCCAGCATAATTGTCAGGGCATTGGTAATCGTTCCGGTCACTTCTAACAGGTCTTGTTGGCTATTAATCGTAAAATCATCTTCTCCGACAATCTTGTGCCGCAATCTCAGAAGATTGGCAATCTGGAACTGGGCCGCATCCATCTGTTCTTCATCGGCCACTGAAACGCTGATGTAGGTGAGTTCGATGCCGTAGGGAGAGGTGCGCCCCACCAGGCGATTCGACATAGTGGAGATGGGGATGATGATCGCATCATCGTAGTTCAGTCCCAAATTCGAGCCTTTCTCGTCGAGAACCCCAATGACCTGGAAACTCACGTTTTTGATGCGAATTTGCTGACCGATGGGGTCGCGATTGTCCATCAGTCGTTCGGCCAAATCAGGCCCCAACACAACGACGGGATTGCTGCGACGCATGTCTAAGTCACCGAAAAACCGACCTTGCTGAACCGTGAAATTCCGAACGGCAGTAAATCCTGGCGTGGTGCCGACAATGGTTGCGTTCGAGGTGCGGTTTCCACGCGTAATCAGCCCCCGATCGTTGAACTCTGGGGCAACTTCATCAACAGACGCCACCTGTTCTGCGATCGCTTCAGCATCTTCCAGTACCAGGGTCTTGGGCACGTTAAACGTCGCCCGCTGGGTTTCTTGAGAACCGGGCACTACGAACAAGACATTTGGCCCCAGTCCTTCTATCTGTTCAGATACGTACTCCTGCGCGCCCTCGCCCACCCCCACCATCATGATGACGGAGGCGTTGCCAATCACGATGCCCAGCATGGTCAGCCCACTCCGCAATCGGTTTGCGGTGAGGGTTTTTGCGGCCATTTTCAAGCTTTCAAAAAAGTCCATACGCCCTACTCATCATCCTCAGAGTTACGGCCAAAGTTGAGATTTTCCAGGGTTTGTCCTGGCGGCAGTTCAACAAAGATGCGATCGCCCGCATCCACTCCTTCTAGAATTTGAATCTGATTGCCCACCTGAGGCCCAATGGTCACGCGGCGAAACCGAGCGCGATTGTTGTCATCTGGCACCAGCACCCCCTGCTGCCCATCTTGGCTGACGATCGCCACGGTCGGCACCACCAGAGCATTTTGCAGCTCATCGCCAATGAAGGTGACATCGGTCTGCATGCCGGATCGGAGCTGGTCGAGTCCCGTCAGCACCTCAATGGTGACTTCAAAGTACACGAAATCTCCCCGACTGGGGTCAACAATGGCCTGAGGCGCGATGCGCTTGACCCGTCCTTCAAATACTTCATCAGGATAGGCATCGGCGGTGATTTCAACGGCCTGGTTGGCATAAATGCGGCTGATGTCTACTTCGGGGACTTCTGCAATGACCTCGACCCCACTGGAGATGGCCACAATGGCCGATGATGTGGCGGATGAGGCTTCTGATGCAGACGTGGTGGGTGTCACGAATGCCCCTTCGGTCGCATATTTCTGGCTGATGATGCCATCAAACGGAGCCCGAATGTAGGTGTCTTCTAACCGCACCTCAGTCGATCGCAAATTGGCGATCGCCTCTCTCACCTGGGCTTCTGCTTCCGCAATATCTTCTACCCGACTGCCATTGCGCAGTAGTTCTAGCCGATACTCCGCTTCCTGGAGGACTTGCTGCTGTTGGCGCACGGTAGCCTGGGCGCGATCGCGCTCGTTGATGTAGTCATTCAGCTCATTTTGAGAAATGGCTCCCTCTTGCTCCAGGGACTCATTCCGCTGGAGTCGATCTTGGGCCAGCGACAAACGAGCCTCGGCATCGGAAACGCTTGCTTCTGCCTGAGCCACCTGGGCGATCGCCTGGTCAATTTCCTCTGTGCGATTTCCCGCCCGCAATTCTGCCAACCGTGCCTCAGCTTGTTGAACCTGGGCTCTCGCTCTCGCTACCTCTGCCTCGACATCATCACTTTTCATGCGGGCAATCACCTGTCCCTGAACGACGCGATCGCCCTGCTCAACCAACAGATCAACCAGCACATCAGAATTTCGGGGACTCAGATTGACCGTTTCTGCCGACTCGACCGACCCACTTGCCGTAATCCGCACCTCCAGGGGTTGCGATTCAACGGGAATCGTAAATTCTTCAACGGCATAGTTGGTTTGCTGGTGGCGTCGCACAGCGACTGTGGTCGCCAAGCCACCTCCGATGACTCCCACGGCCACAATACCGATAATCCACGGAACTGGACGCTTAACCTTACCGAGAATGGGGACTTGCATGAATTTTCACGTGCCTACGCATACGCTAAACATGTCGTGTCGATGCTCACTCATAGCCGTTTTTGGTTTCACACTTAACGCAGTTTCAAACCGCTACTGTGATGATGAAGAGTATCTTCACGCTTCCTATAGCCTAACGATTCTAATGGGGGATGCCTTCCTTCGTGAGAATCATCCATTTAGGCGAGGTGCCACTTTGACAAGCGTCCTTATTTAAGGATCTTTTTTTCGAGAATATCTTATGTCCCTATGTCTGAGGAGACAAGTGCAGGCGCAGCCCGGCACTTGTTTACGTGTATTCCTTGTTCCCAGCGTCTTGCTGGGAATGCCCGTGAGAGCCTCTGGCTCCCGTTCAAATTGTAGCCAGAGGCTCCCGCAACGGCTCCCTGCCAGAGTCAGGGAACCAGAAATCTCCGGTACTACTGCTACGCTAAACACGTGGCAGGCGCAGCCCGCCGCCCCTCTTCTGGTATTTTATTTTCTTGCGCGTCCCTCATGTCGATGATTTTTAGTGAACGTCAGGGGGAAACCGCTGTATTCTGGATGGGTAAACCCTTGACAAGACGGAAATTAGGACAGACTTGTGCTTGATATTCGGCAAATTCGGGAAAATCCAGACGCAGTTCAGACCCAGCTTAACCTCCGTGGCACGGGCTACGATTTGACGCCGATCCTTGACCTCGCGCAGCAGCAGCGAGAGTTAGAAAGTCAACGATCTGAATTGCAAGCCCGAAGTAACGCCATTGGTAAAGAAGTCGGTCAGAAAATTAAGGGGGGAGCCGACCCCAAAGGGGCTGAAGTTGCTGCTCTGCGAGATGAGGGCAACCAGCTCAAGGGCAAAGTGAGTGAGATTGAGTCTGCCGAGCGAGACGTGAAGGCCCAGCTCGAAGACATTCTGCTGACACTGCCTAATCTGCCAGATGACTCCACTCCTGTCGGCAAAACCGAAGACGAAAATGTAGAAGTCCGTCGATGGGGCGATGAGTATTTGCCTGAGAATCCCGACATTCTCCCCCACTGGGAGATTGGCGAAAAGC
>JAYKJC010000765.1:0-3861 GCA_035285885.1 Leptolyngbyaceae cyanobacterium
CGGAAAGATGGGGTTGTAGGCGTAGAGAATAGTGCCGTTCTCATCTGCTTCAAAAGCGGTCAGGGTTGCCTCTTCGCCGCCCTGCTCGGGTTGCAGAAACAGCAGCGGTTCTAACGGTTGTAGAGAACTGGGGGGGCGATCGCCCTCAAAGAAGAGAGAAGGCTGAATCTCCAACCCCGTGTCCGTCCGGCGAATGTGAATCTCCTGATATGGGCCAGAAAGTTGACCCCGTTGAGATCCTTCTGAGGAAACATTCGGTATCTATTCAATCGCTAAATTATCAATGGTGTTGCTGATTCGAGGGATAATTTTAGCGTATTCCTTGTTCCCAGCGTCTCGCTGGGAATGCCCACGAGAGCCTCTGGCTCCCGTTCAAATGGAGTCAGAGACTCCCGCAACGGCTCCCTGCCAGAGTCAGGGAACCAGAAATTAGAGAACGCTAAACATATCCAAAGCCTTGTCCCTACTACGGATGGTGAATGGATGAACAGTACCTATCTTTACCTCACCGTATCGTATCTGGCGATCGCCTTCCGAATTGGAAGGGTAAAAAAGAAGGTGCTGCCACTGGATGGCGTGGATTCGACCCAGATTTGCCCCCCGTATTGTTCAACAATCTTTTTGCAGGTGGCTAAGCCTATGCCTGTTCCCGAATACTCCAAATTTGTGTGCAGGCGCTTGAAAATTTGAAACACCTGATCAGAATACTCAGGACTAATTCCAATGCCATTGTCGTGAATCCCAAATAGATATTGATTATTCTTTGATTCAAATGAGATATGAACGTTCGGAGCCCGACCGGGATGCCGATACTTCAACGCATTTCCAATTAAATTTTGCAAGACTTGAACCAGATGGGTTTCTTGCATGGTGATTTCATCCGGCAGGTCATCCATGGTGATGCGTGCGTTGGAGTCATGAATCGCGGGTGACAAGATGCCAAGCACACGATCCATCGCGTCATGGCAGTTGGCCCATCCCGCCGATGGCTCTGGGGCTCCAACCGTCGAGTATTCCAGTAAATCGCCGATGAGCCTCGACATACTCCGACCTGAGTCAATGATGTGATTAATATATTTGAGAAAATCTGCTTCTCGATGCTCCCGATACAGCACGTCTAGAATCTCAGCAAACCCGAGAATGCCTTGAAGCGGTTGTTGCAAATCGTGGGATACGATGTGGGCAAACTGTTCGAGTTCTTGATTAGATCGGGCAAGCTCTCGATTGAGCTGTTGGAGTTTGTCGAGGGTCTGCTGCCTCTCGATCGCATAGTGAATGGCCCGCACCAGCCAGCTTCGCTGAATTTCTCCTTTTACTAAATAGTCCTGAGCCCCTTCTCTGAGGGCGGCGATCGCCGTTTCTTCATCATCTAGCCCCGTCAAAACGAGCAGAGGAGTGCGTGGGCTTACCCGATGGACGTGCCTTACCGTATCGATACCTCGGCTATCGGGTAACGAGAGATCAAGCAAGACCGCATCTAGATGGGATGAATTTAGAAGCTGAATTGCATCTTCAAGACACTCAACATGAGTGAGCTCAATTTGCGTCGTCGCAATTAAGAATCTCTGCAACAAATGTGCATCAGCAGGGTCATCTTCAACGAGTAGAACTTGAATGGTATCGGTATTCACGGCTGGATCAAGGGAATGAATGAGTTTTCAAACTCCATATAGTTTCTAACGTATTTCTAACGTATGTTTTAGATTTAGGAATTGAGCAGACGGGGGACGGACTCTTTAGGGAGAGGCATATTTCGAGGGAGGAAGCTTAACAATGGTAAGCCAGAATGCTTCGATTGACTCAATCACACGAATGAATTCCTTGAGGGTCACCGGCTTTGTAATGTAGCAGTTAGCCCGCAGGGAGTAGCTTCTGAGGATATCTTCTTCTGCATCTGACGTTGTCAGCACGACGACTGGAATAAAGCACAGGTTTGGATCGTCTTTAATTTCAGACAAAACCTTGCGGCCATCTTTTCGGGGCAGGTTGAGATCCAGCAGAATCAAATCAGGGCGTGGGGCAGTGTGATAGTTTCCGGTTTGATTCAGGAAATGAATGGCCTCAACCCCATCCTCAACAATATGTAAGTTGTTAAGAATTTTTGATTTCTTTAGGGTCTTGGCCGTCAACTTGGCATCGCTGGGTGAATCTTCAACCAGCAAGATTTCAATTGGAATCGAGTCAGTAAGGGTCATAGGCTGGATAATTGCGCGGATTCTGTAAGGGGCGATAGAGGCGATTTGGGCAACGTAAAGTAAAACTTAGAGCCTTGCCCGACGGCAGAATTAACCCATATGTGACCTCCATGACGCTGCACGATTTTCTGGCAAATGGCTAACCCGATTCCGGTTCCCTCATAGCGTTTACGAGAATGTAAGCGTTGAAAGATAACAAAAATTTGCTCAAAATATTCGGGGTCAATGCCGATACCATTATCCTGGATGCAAAATACCCATTGGTCTGGGTTCGACTGGACTGAAATATGGATGCGGGGCTGTTCATGTGCCCGAAACTTGAGTGCATTGCTTATCAAATTCTGAAAGAGCTGATAGATCTGTGAGGCGTCAGCCGTAAGGGTGGGGAGCGATTCATAGGTGACGATGGCCTGACACTCCTCAATTACGAGCGTCAGTCCTTTAAGAACCTTTTGAACAATGATCTCACAGGATAGGGGCTCGAAGGATTTGCCACGGGTTCCGACGCGGGAAAACGTCAACAGCGCTTTGATGAGTTGTTGCATCCGTGTGGCTCCATCCACCACAAAATCGATGTATTCGAGGGCTTCTCCGTCAAGGCGATCGCGATATTCCTCGGCCAGCAGCGCTGTGTAGCTACTAATGGCTCGCAACGGTTCTTGCAAATCATGGGATGCAACATAGGCAAATTGTTCAAGTTCCGCATTCGAGCGCTCTAATTCACGGGCACGCCGCTCTAACTCTTGGGTTCGCTCTTGTACTTTGGCCTCTAGAAGTTCATTGGCCTGCCGGAGAGCTTCTTCCGTTTCTTTGCGATAGGTAATGTCGGTGTGAGTGCCGATCGCCCTCAACGGTTTACCCTCAGGCGTGCGTTCAATCACTTTGCCACGATCCAGAATCCATCGGTAGGTGCCATCTTTGCACAGAACTCGATGCTCATTCTGGTAAATCGGAGTGTCTCCCCGTAAGTGTGGATTGAGAGCGGCATAGCACTGTTCTCGATCATCGGGGTGAATGCGAGAATCCCACTCGCTCAGATCGCTGCCAATCTCATGATCGGCAAACCCCAACATAGCCTTCCACTGATGAGAAAAGAACACCTCATTAGTTTGCGCATTCCAGTCCCACACCCCATCCCCCGAGCCTTCGAGGGCAAACTGCCAGCGCGCTTCACTCTCCCGTAGCGCCGCCTCAGCCTGTTTACGTTCGGTGATATCTCGACAGACACAAAAGTGGATCAAAGTGCCCTCAAGAACCAACTGGTTATAGCTGATTTCGACATCGTAGATGGAGCCATCTTTACGACGATGGCGAGTTTCAAAACACGAGGGCAATACAAGGTTCCCCCGAGTGACTTCTAGCAATTCTTCTCGGCTCCATTGGGCGTCCCAGTCTGCGACGTTCAGAGACATGGTTTCTTCGAGGGTATAGCCCAGCATTTTGGCAAAGCTTGAACTGGTCTGGACGACATCGCCCCGCTCATCCACGGCCACAATGCCATCAATGGAAACGTTGAACAGAGCTTTGTTGCGCAGAACCTCGTTTCTCAGGGTGATTTCGGCGTGTTTGCGATCGCTACTATCTTGATTCACCCCAATCATTCTCAGGGCGTTGTTTTCAGCATCTCGTACAACAAACCCGTGGGCTTCAATGAAACGGATGTGCT
>JAYKJC010000766.1:0-7170 GCA_035285885.1 Leptolyngbyaceae cyanobacterium
TTTGCCATGATTTTGAAATCGCAACGCTGCCGCCATGTAGACGACTCCTTCAATCAGTTCAGCTTTTTTAAGATGGGGCATGGCATTGTAGCGATGCTCAAACTCATTCCGGGAAAGGCGATCGCCATTCTCCAGGGGCGGAATTTTCTGAACGGTATCGCGAGATGATGATAGACGAGACATAATGAGTTGAAAGAAGCATCAATCGTTTATGCAGCTTGGCTTTAGTGTATCTCAGACGCGAATCACCCGCTCCAATCACCCCTTGAAGGGCGATCGCAACACCTGCCACAGAATGCCGGGGGCAAACAACGCTGTGGGAGGCTTGACCAGATGCGCCACTTCAATAAAGGCGCGATGGGCTTCCGAATCCGTTTCTGCAAGGCTCAACACCCGGTCGAAATAGCCCTGGAACTTGGCGGCTAGCCATCCGGGGCGTTGGCCCTCGGTCTTTTCCCAGCGAAAATCCTCACCTGTGGCCATCAGCCAGGGTGTTTCAAGCGCTTTGGCCAGTCGCCGCTGAAAGGTGCGCTCCCACGGATGCTGTTGATTGAGCCGATCGATTGGATGGAACTGCTGAAGACAGCCCCTTAGCGTCATCGCCCCCAGGGCCGCTGCCGTCATTCCCTGACCGTAGACGGGGTTGAAGCAGCAGACTGCATCGCCCAGGGCAACAATGCCCCCCGGCATGGCAGTCAGGTGTTCATAGTGTCGCCACTGGTTTTCGGTGCGGCGGTAGCACTGAATCGGAGAACAGGGTTCTGCTGAGCGAATCGCGTCATAAATGCTCGGGTCGCGGAGACTCTGGGCAAAGGCTAGAAATCCCGCTTCATCATTGGGGGGATGATCGCCGGAAACTCCTGAAAGGGTGACGATCCAGCGATCGCCCTCGACGGGATAACACACGCCCCCTCGCGTCGTTTCACCTGGTTTTGCTGAAATGATGATGCCCTGGGCGATCGCCCGTGTCGGCTGCCGATACCAGCGACTGGCATAGCCCAAGAATGAATTCACCGTTGTCTCCAACGGTTTCTCATACCCCATCGATGAGAGCCACTGAGGAAGTTTTGAGTTGCGTCCAGTTGCATCAACGACGAGGTCAGCACTCACCATCTCTGCCCCAGACTCGTCAGGCTCAGCAGCCTCACTTCTGGGTCGAAGACTCACACCTGTCACGTGGGGACGAGGCTGCTCTCTGAACATCACTCCTTGAACCAAAACCCCCGGACGCAAGTGACATCGTTCGGACTGCATGAGCCGCTGGCGCACCTGCCATTCCAACAGCAGACGCGTACAGCAGAGTCCCTGCAACCCCGAATCATGCTGCTCAAGCCAGCCTTCGATGCTGAGAAACTTCCAGTCTGCAATCCAGTCCAACGGAATGGCTCCAGATTCCACCAACTCCTGAATGATACCGGGAAAGAGCTGTTCGAGAATCTGTTGCCCCTGCATCAACAGCGCGTGGACGTGATGGCCTTGGGGCACACCGGGGCGAGGCGTCGGCTGTTCTGGAAACTGGTCCCGTTCAAACAATATGACCTGATCAAAGTGGTCGAGGAGTACCCGTGCCGCCAATAATCCTGCGATGCTGCCGCCGATGACAATGGCGTGGGTCGAAGACGCCCCATCTAGAGCGCGTTGGGGACAGGTTGCGTCAGTCATAGAAGAGAGCGTGAATCACAAGAGTGGAACGTCACTCTCATCCTACAGCGATCGCCCTTACGACCCAAACCCCGCCGATTTCTTGCCTTTGCGCTTCGTTTTTTTCTTAGACACCTCTTGCAACGCATCCTGGAATAAGGTGTGAAGATGGATGGGCACACTCGCGATCTCAGGCAGGTTCGGCTCTAAACGCTTATCGAACTTCACCAGAGTGGCATCCAGATCCCGCTCAAGGGTGAAGTCAGGGTTATTCGTCACTCGCCGCAAGGACAGAGTGAGTGCCTTGGGATACTCCGCCGCCAACTCTCGCCAAATGACTACGTTCACCGATGGATCGTTAAGATACTTTTGAACAAGACGATCCAATCGTTCTGCTGATACCTCATCATTCTCATCTTCGTCATGCTTACTTAATAGCTCTGTGAGTTGAGAAAAATCCGTTAAGAAAGCTTGGCCCCATCGTGGATGGACAAAGACCGTGACGGCCTCTGCATGTCGCAACTCCTTCGGCAGCTCAACCGAAGGCATCACCATTTTTAGGGATTTCTTACTCTTGAAGAGGTTTTGGGCGGCTTCGCCTTCCTGACCCAGCGCATCTGTCGTTTCAGCAATCTCTTCCTCGGTGACGCCAGCCTGCTGGGCGATTTCTTGCAGCGATTTAGAACTGTCAATTCCTGCGTCGTCTAACTGCTTTTGAGTTGTAAAATCCTGATATTCTTTCAGCTTTTTTCCCAATTCATGTCCAGAAAGGGTGAGGCGATCGCCCCCAAAAAACTCACTAAACTCTCGATGGTAGCGCTCCACCGAAAGCCACGCCTCTTCTAGCAAATCAGGTGCATCCCCATAAAGCTGATGAGGAAACCAATTCTTGAAATTCCCAATTGCAACGGCTAGCTTAGGCTTTCCTAACTTACCCAACAGCATCATCGGCCCTGAGAAGACCCAATCGCCCTCAGCAGCATCTTCAGAATTGCTCTTAGAATTGCAATCTGAAAGGGGAGCAATGCGCGTGATGAACATTTCACCGGACTCTAAGCGAGCCAATTCGTCGTCAGACTGCAGTCCATTCGGCTTTACTCGATAGTGCTTTTCAGTCAGCCAATTCATGCAGTCATAGCCGTCAGCAGTTGACTGCATGACCACGAATAAGCCATTGAAGCTGCGTTTCCACGTTCTGACGAGGGCGTGAGCCTGACTCGGCAAATCTGCCCGCTGCTGGATAAAGATGTCTAAAACGGACTGATCGGCGACATTCCCTTCTGTGAGAAACATCTCCGTCGCCAGATCGAGGCGATTGATTCCATTAAGCCCCGTTGTCGTCCAGTGACGGGACTGATCGGCACAATATGTCTCTAGCGATCGCGCCAATTCTCCTTCTGCATCGAGCGTGAACTGCAGCAATTCCTGCTTCAAAGTACGTGATTGCTCAAGCCGATCGTTCGTTATAACCATCCTCATGAATCCTGGTAAAACAGCCTACTTGCGACATCAGCATTAAAAGTCGCAATTGCATGAGCCACCTCGCGAAGGGAACGAAGGTAGTTACCACACTTACCCTTTAGCGAGTGCATCATTCAATTACGACTTCAGCTATGCCTTAAATCTCTAATCAATTCTTTGTGCCTTAAATTTTTGTGTGGCTACATATCTTACTCCATCCATAGATAGAGCAAACTATGCAATCAAGAATTACAGACTATTTTCTAGATCGTACGGCTGCGAGTTACAGAATAGTAAATGAAGAGCGCAATAATGGCTCCTAATACTGCTATGACAACACCGCCGATACTCAGACCAGATGCCGTAAGGGCTAATTGACCCGTTGTGAGAAGAGTCCAGAGTATTCCTCCCACAAATGCGCCGATAACGCCTAAGATCAACGTTCCTAGAATGCCACCGCCTTGGTGACCAGGGTAGATGGCCTTGGCGATCGCCCCTGCAATTAAACCTAATACAATCCAAGCTAAAATATTCATGCGCTCATCTCCGTTTTACGTATTCGATTAGCATCGTTGATTAGTATCGTATCGATATCCATACTCACTTCATGACTACTGAAAGGTAGAGAAACGCGGTTCTTCTGACTATCAAAAGACAGAAATTTTCTCTGAAGGCAATCTCTAAAAACAACTCTCTTAAACCACTCTCTGAAAACAATTCTCTAAAACAGTCTATGAAGACAATTCTCTGAAAACAGAACCTATCACTGTCCTTACGTTCGTCAGATTGAAGGAAATCGGACTGAAGTAAACCCGACTAACGTGAACCGGACTGAAGTGAACCGGACTGAAGTGAACAATCGGGAAAACGTCCCATCGCGTTTGCTTCGACAATGGTGTTGCGACAGTGCAACATACTTTTTCCTGTTTTCTTCGATAGCGCCTTCAAGCTAATGACTGGAGAGACCGCTTGAGGAGCCTCTAAATATAGCGCGTAGGCTGCTTCAAGCACGGTGTAATCGAGACTTAAAGGTTTAACGGTAGATTTAATCAGCTCTAGCATGGTTCCGTCCCTCATGATGTATCTATGCATCCTTACTTAATGGGGGACATCCGTCGTCTATCTTGAGATAGGAGAGTGAGGGAGCGGCGGGTTTCGACTTCGCTCAACCCTCGGTTGCTTTCTCGGCTCTCGGTTGCTTTCTCGGCCCTCGGTTACCTCAGCCTCGATACATCAGCAAAAATGCCACCAAACGCTACTGCAATCCTGGGATTGAATGCGTTAGACTGCACGAATGCTTAATTTTCTCGACTGAGCGATTTTAGAATCGTTACACTAACGATCGATGTGTTTCTAATCTTTCGTTGATTTTTCTGATTTTTCCGAAATTCTCAACTAAGAAATTTTATTGAAATACATTTGTTGAAATATACCGCTGATTACTGCTGCTGACCCCGCCCTTGCATCCCCACTGGAGAAACCATGGTTCCTGATTTGAAGGCTGTATTGAATCAAATTGATGTTCCTGCTGACTGGCTTGGCATTCGTGTGGTGCAGGAATCGGCCAATTATCGGTCTGTTCGTGATGGGCATCCCCAGGTGAATGGGCGATCGCTCAATCACGGGGTCATGGTGGAGGCGATGGTCAACGGGCAGATTGGCTATGGAGCCACAAATGGTTTGGACGTGCCCAGCATTCAACAGGCTGCGAAGATTGCCTACGCACAAGCGGTGGCAGCCAGTGAGTGGGCAATTCATTCCATGACGCCAGCGGTGCGTCCGAAGGTGGTGGGCCACTACACCTCCCCCTTTGAGAAGGACAGCGATGCGCTGACCACGGGAGACATTAGCGAGGTGTTGGTGCGGCTGTGCGAAACAATGAATGTGTCCGACCGCATCGTTCAAACCAACGCAACAGCGGTCAACAATGCGGTTGAGACGTGGTTTGTCAGCAGCAATGGCTCGGATGTTTATCAGAAGTTTCTGTTTTTGCAAACGCACTTTGGCGTCACGGCTCAAGACGGTGCTGCCGTGCAGACGCGATCGCAC
The DNA here is from genome assembly GCA_035285885.1 of Leptolyngbyaceae cyanobacterium. GTDB lineage: Bacteria > Cyanobacteriota > Cyanobacteriia > CAKZMO01 > CAKZMO01 > JBCCWF01. The sequence goes on from JAYKJC010000766.1 coordinate 5,152, forward strand.
AATGGTTCCCGCGCGCACTGCTATCAGGGCAGTTGGGAACTGTTCCCTTCTCCAGACATGTGGGCCGCAGCTAAGCGAGTCGGGGATGAGGCCGTGGAACTGTTGACGGCAGAGGAGTGTCCGACCGAATCCACTACCCTGGTGCTGACTCCTGACCAGATGATGCTGCAAATTCATGAGAGTGTGGGCCATCCCCTCGAACTCGACCGCATCTTGGGAGATGAGCGCAACTACGCGGGGGGCAGCTTTGTGAAGCCCAGCGATTTTGGCACTCTCTCCTACGGGTCGCCCCTGATGAACATCACCTTTGACCCCACGGTGAATGGAGAGTTTGCCAGCTATGGGTTTGACGATACGGGGGCGATCGCCACACGAGAATACCTCATTAAAGAAGGCACGTTGCTGCGGGGACTGGGCAGTTTAGAAAGTCAGACGCGGCTGAAGGTGGACGGTGTGGCCTGCGCCCGAGCTACGTCATGGAATCGTCCGCCCATTGACCGCATGGCGAATATCAACCTCGAACCCGGCACGGAGTCGGTGGATGAGATGATTGCGGGCATTGAGCGGGGTGTGTATATGGAGGCCAACCGTTCCTGGTCTATTGACGATCAGCGCCACAAGTTTCAGTTTGGCTGCGAGTACGGCAAGCTGATTGAGAACGGCCAACTGACGAAGACCGTAAAGAATCCTAACTATCGAGCAACGACGCCCCAGTTCTGGCATAGCCTCACCCACGTGGGCGATCGCTCCTCCTGGCAAATGTATGGAACGCCCTTCTGCGGCAAGGGCGAACCCAACCAGATTATTCGGGTCGGTCACGGGGCTCCGGTGTGTGTGTTTGAGAATATTGAAGTCTTTGGAGGTGCGGCATGACCCACGTAATGGATATCAACACGCCTGTTTCTGCATCCTCCAGTTCCGCGACAGAGCGATCCAGTCAGCTTGAGCAAACCTTTTTCCAACTGGCTCAGCATGTGTTTGACCAGGCGCACTCAGATGAAGCCATGTCCCTCAGTCTGGTGGCCGAGCAAAGCCAATTTACTCGATTTAACCGGGCGAAGGTGCGTCAAACGGGGGTGGTGCAAGATGGAGAGATGACCCTGACCCTGATGGCGGGCGATCGCACCACTTTCTACGAAATGCCCATGACCGGAAATCTGGAGACGGATCGGATCATGGTGCAGTCGGCCTTAGATGAATTGCGACGAGACATTCGCGATTTACCGGAAGACCCCTATCAGGTGCCCCCGGCTGGGAAGGCCCAGAGCCATGATGTGCATCAGGGCGATCTGTTGTCTCCGGATCAGGCGGTGGCAGAAATTCTGCCTGTGGTGTCTGGGCTCGACTTTACGGGTCTCTATGCCGGAGGGCTGTCCATTCGTGCCTATGCAGACTCCATTGGTCAGCGTCACTGGTTCTGCACCGATTCTTTCACCCTCGACTATTCCCTCTTCACCGATGATGGAAAAGCGGTGAAAGGCACCTTTGCGGGCGATCGCTGGGATGCCGACGCCTATGCCGCCAAGCTGAACGAATCCAAGCTCCAGCTTGACCGCCTCTCCATTCCTGCCCAACCCATCACCAAAGGCCACTACCGCACCTATCTCGCTCCTGCGGCCATGGCAGAAGTCATCAGCATGTTTTCTTGGGGGGCGGTGAGTGAAGCGGCGCTTCAGCGGGGGGGCAGTGCCCTGGGCCAGCTCCGCAGCGGTGAAAAGTCCCTGTCTCCCATATTTAACCTGGCTGAGAACTTTGAATATGGCCTCGTGCCTCGGTTCAATAACCTGGGTGAAGTGGCTCCCATGCGCTTGCCGCTGATTGAGAAGGGACAACTGGTGAACACGCTGATCAGCTCTCGCACCGCCAAAGAATACGGGAAAACGGCCAATGGAGCGAGTCAATGGGAAGGGTTGCGATCGCCCGAAGTCCAGCCCGGAACCCTGAGTCGGGATGAGATTCTCACGGCACTCGACACGGGACTCTATCTCTCAAACCTGCATTATTTGAACTGGAGCGATC
>JAYKJC010000767.1:0-2558 GCA_035285885.1 Leptolyngbyaceae cyanobacterium
ATCGTCGGGAAAATCGCCTTGCGCTTGGCGTTTGGGTCCATGCCCAACTTGGATGCTGTGTATTCGCTCAAGCCACTGCGACCTGAAGCATAGCGAGCATTGAGCTCGTCGAGAGTTGGCTTATGCGGCATACGGATTCACCCTGCTCTTTGGTTTCTGGCGTGGCTCGTCGATGTCTTTGGCTTTGGGGAGCTCAAACCACCGCTCATTTTTCAAATATATAACAGCTTGGGTGAAAGTGTCAACATAATCGTCGTGTTCTGCGACAGGAAATTTTCCTAGCTGCTTCAGGAACGAGCTGGCCCATGTCACCGGCTGGCCGGGATTCTTTCCACTTTCAGGCACCCACACCAGTCCCATCTCGAGCGTCGGTGCCGCCTGATGCGCTCGGCTGATCTTGTCTGCGTTGCCGGGATTGTAGCCGATGGCGGGGATCTTCGCCAGACGCAGGTCTTGCAGCAGGCTTTGACCGCTGGCCTTGGCCTCGACGAGCACGCGATCTGGTCGACGAGCACGGTTGAACGGCGACTTCTCGCTCATACCTCCGTACTCGGTGCTCCAGTCTTTGATGGCCCTGCTGCGCAGCTCTGGGTAGCTCAGATGATCGTCCCACGCGTCGATGAGCATAATGTTGCGCTGTCCGGCGTGCGTGAAGACAGCCCACACGGTGCATGCTGTCGGGTCACCGGTCGTCTTCTCAGTGAAAGCGCAGTCGTAAGACTGCACGATGTATTCAAACTGAGGAAGACCTTTGGACACAGGCCACAGCTCGATGAACTTCGTCTTGAGGATTCCGCCTTCCGACGGTGTAGGATCCTGCTGGAGCTGGCCTGCGGTGCCGTACGTTCCGAGAAGCTGCTTGAGTTCGGTGATCTCAGTCTCGCCGAATCGTTCAGGGCATATAAGCTCGCCCTTCGTCGTACGTGGATCGTATCCACCAAGCACGGTCTTGCGTCGCACGCCGTCCCACTCGGCCGGGATCATCAGGTGCTCCCACCCACCGATGTCCTCGAGGATGTGGCCGCTGATGTCGCGTTCGTGCAACCTCTGCATGATGGTCACCATAGCGTCCTTCTTCGGGTCGTTCAAGCGCGTGCTCCAAACCATATCGAACCACTCGAGCGCACTCTCACGCATGACGTCGCTCTGGGCCTCCTGCGCTGAGTGAGGATCGTCGAGGATCAGGCGGCTGCCGCCTTCACCAGTGGCCGTACCGCCGACGCTGGTGGCGATCCTGTATCCGGTGTGGTCGTTCTCGAATCGCTGTTTCGCGTTCTGGTCACCGGCAAGTTTGAAGAGATGTCCCCAATTCTCCTGATACCACGGTGACTGAATCAGGCGGCGTGCCTTGAGGTTGTCCCTGATGGACAGCGTGCCGCTGTACGAGGCGCACAAAAACTTCTCCTGAGGTGACGTGATCCACTCCCACATCGGCCAGATGACTGAGACGATGGTGGACTTCGAGTGTCGAGGTGGGATGTTGATAAGCAACTTGCGGATCTCTCCGTGCGTAACTGCCTCCAGATGCTCGCAGATGGATTCGATGTGCCAGCTCTCGATGAACTTCACGCCGGGCTCGACGACCGGCCAGCACTGCTGCACGAAGTCGTACAGCGACGCCGACGCTCGACGCGCCGCCTTTTCCTGCTTGACACGCTCAAGCATGGCTGCACGAAGCTGGTTGCTGACTTATCGGCCTTCTCGAGGAGTTTCTGCAAGACGTCGAGCTCTTTATCAGAAAGACCCTTGAAGTTCATGTTGTTGAAGTTGATCGGGCCGCCGTTCGCACCAACGTGTTCTTGGGTGATACGCTCGCCGTACCTCTCAGGCTTCAGCTTGCTCAGGAGCCATTTGCGGCTGTCAACGCGCAGCCTGTTGCGTTGCACGCCAGCTCCGTCAACTTTAGCCACGCCACTGGCGTCGGTAAACGTAGGATCCTCATCGGCGATCGTGACGACTTCAGACGCCCAGTACGCTATCATCTCGTCTCGAGCTTTAACGTACCTGTCGTAAAGCACTTCGTCTTTATCGGTCCACTGAAGAAATGTTATTCGCGCCACGCCAATCTCTTTGCACGCGTTCACCAATGTCTTCCCTTCTCGCAGCAGGGCAAAGATCTTCTCTCCAATCTCTCGCTGCTGCTCTTCCGTATATATAGGTGGCCTTCCAATTTTTGCCATAATCTCTCCTTTTTATTCAAAATCGCACGCAAAATCGACACTTGCAAGCGGTAAAATGGGAGGCCCAGCAGACGTAGTAATAGTAAGTAGAAATATTATTGTAAATAGTGCTTTTGTTAACGCTGTTAACCCCCTCTTTTTCTGTATTTTTGATTTGAAATCTTTTTTCCTATTACCATATCTGATGGGCATTTTTAGCAAAAAATTAACGGCGCTAACACCCGAAGACCCGTGCCACTATTGGCTAAGAAATTTTTAAGGCACTTTCTTAAAATTCCCTTAATGTTAAGGGCGTTAACATACCCTTAAAATTCTTAAAATCGAGCAAGAATTTCAACGATTTTGGCACTTTCCAAAAAGGCAGAATTTTTCAGATTG
>JAYKJC010000768.1:0-4387 GCA_035285885.1 Leptolyngbyaceae cyanobacterium
CATTCAAGTCATTCTGTCTCGGGGCGATGCCATTATGCTGTTTCCTGAAGGTCGCCTGGGCGAAACAGAAGGGAGGCTATACCGTCCGCTCAAGCGCGGTACCGTGATCTGCGCGATACGTGCCGGAGTTCCCATTGTTCCAGTGGCGCTCATCGGCACCCAAGACTTATATCTGCGAAAAACGCTGACGCTACGCTTTGGCGATCCTCTGCATCTTCCTCAACAGAAGCGCCCCAAGAAGCCCGATATTGATCAGGCTCTTCTTCAATTAGAAACAGCGCTGCAAGATCTGTTGCCTGAGAATTATCAAGAACCCAAGGGGATTAAGCTGTTTCGACACTGGTTGAATCGCCTATTTTGGTAGAAGGAGAAGGCCATGTCTTGCCCCGATAGGGTCGGTCAAGCCAGTCGCTTTAGGACACGGGGGTGCGGTTCATTAAGCGCCCGATGAACCGAAACTTGGGGTTCTTTTGTCGGGCCAACGGATCGGCCCACCATTCTAGAAAACTCACGACCTGAGACGCTAGCAGGGTCAGAACCAAGTAGACCAATGCCACAGAGATGTAAATCTGAAATGCCTTGTAGTTGTTGGCGACAATTAATTGGCCTCGACGAAACAGCTCTTCATAGCCAATAACCGCAACAAGGCTGGTGTCTTTTAGCAGAATAATGAACTCATTGCCCAGGGGCGGAATCATGCGACGGAATGCCTGGGGCAAGATGATGTGACGAAGGGATTGAAGGGGGTTGAGTCCCAAACTTTTCCCGGCTTCCCACTGACCCGGCTCGATGGATTGAATCCCTGCGCGCATGACCTCAGCACTGTAGGCAGCAGTGTTCAAGCTGAGGGCTAGGATCGCCGCTGCAAATTTGTTGAGCGAAAACTCCAGACCCACACTTTGAATGAGCGCCGGAAACCCAAAGTAGATGAGGAAGATTTGCACCAGTAAGGGAGTTCCCCGAAAGAAGTCCACATACACGCGCGCGAGAAAACTCAGGGGTGTCAGGGATGACAGCCGAATCAGACTCAGGGCTGTGCCTCCGATGATGCCGAGAACAGCAGCGATCGCCGTTAGCCTCAAGGTCACCAGGGCTCCCTGAATTAAGGTCGGCAGTGCGTCAACAATTACACTGAGTGAATCAAGCATCCCTAGCACCTGGAAAACAACACGTAAACGTACGTAACCCTTGAATTATCATCAGGGCACACAGCCGTGTGCCCCTATTTATAACCGTTTAGACTTGTAGCTGTTTAGACTTGCAGCTGTTTTGTAGCCGTTTAGAACGTCACTTCTGTCGGCAGTTCAGGGGGTTCGGCTCCAAACCATTTGCTGTAGATCTCAGCATAGGTGCCGTTTTCGATGATGGTTGCCAGTCCAGAGTTAATCAGCTCCAGGCTATCTGCACCCTGAGGTGTAGCGATACCGTAGAACTCCTCAGTCAACAACTCACCCACAACGGTGATTCCCTCAATGTTGCCGCTGGCGATCGCATCTAACGTCACCGGAGCATCATTAATCACTGCATCTGCGTTTCCATTGACAAGTTCCTGCAACGCTAGAGGCGCTGAGTCAAAGGTGCTGACGGTCGCTCCCTCAATATCATTGGCTGTTGCAGCCCCAGTGGTGCCAATCTGAACGGCGATGGTTTTACCCTGGAGCGACTCAAGAGAGGTGATTTCAGTGTTGTCCTCTTTGACGGCGATCGCCAACCCTGCCTTGAAGTAGGGCATTGAGAAATCGACCGTCTGGGATCGTTCTTCAGTAATCGTCATTGCGCTGATCGCGGCATCCACCGTGCCCGCCTGTAGTGCAGGGATGATGCCATCAAAGGGGAGACTTTCGTACTGCACCTCGAAGCCAGCCGCATCGGCGATCGCATTCATCAGATCAATATCAAAGCCGTCATAGCTGCCATCATCCGCTTGAAACTCGAACGGAGGAAAGGCAGGCTCGGTTGCGACGATCAACGTCTCAACGGCACCGTCTCCCCCATCTGTAGCTGCCGTATCATCTGTCTCCGGCACTTCAGAGCTAGGTGTACACGCGGCAAACATAACAGCAGACGTGACTCCGAGGGCAAACCGTTGTAGAAATTGTCGTCGCGCAAATGGATTGATCATAGTTAAAACACTGTCTCCTATATTTCTGATTGAATTTGATTGATTGGATATGCGCTATCAAACCAGACGTTGTTTAAGCAACGTTGCCAAATCAAGCATCAGCGCCCTGACACCTGGAGCTTAATCACTTGATCAACGCAAATCATCACTCTACCGTGGCGTAATGACCCATACTACCGAAATCAATCCCCAGAGAAACTCACCTGAAAGAGTCTCTTAATCTTTTGTTAGTGTTGACGTTCGACGAGGGATCAAAAATTAGAGCCTCTAAACCCTCTCCCAGAGATATGAGGTATAGGGTTCTCTCCACAAAGCCTAAGACTCCTACTCCTACACTGGGTTGAGTTTCTCTGCCAGCCCTAACACGCTATCAGCTTAGGTGAGAGGTCTTTCGAGTAAGGTGATTGATAATACGATTCACCTAATTTGAAAACTAGATGCTTGGAGTATCCGTTCGACAAACGGCCCATTCATGGCCATTTACTGACTATTAGAGGTGCCTGGGAATGGCGATCGCCCCAACTTCAGCACGGACATAAGGGAATCGCAAAAATAAAGTATTTCCCAACACAATTCTGAAAACAGTCTCTCCGTAGGATAAAGCCATTCTTTGGACACAGTCCATCTTTTGATACAGAAGGGGAGAGATATGGTGTGGTCTTGGGTTCGACGTTGGTCCTATGGACTTCTCGGAGTAAGTATCGCCGCTGTTTTGGGCTTTAGTACGCTCATCGCCCATGAGAAATCAGTGGTGGCGGCTACTTCGAGTAAACACTACCTTGCGGCAACCGCAGATACTGTTCACTGGGGTTACTTTAGTCAGTTTCTAGAACCCAAACTCACTGTTGATTCTGGGGATATTATTACCGTTGAGACACTGACCCATCATGCCAATGACGATGCAAGCCGCATGGTACTGGGTGATCCTGGCGCTGAAAGCGTTTTTGCCTGGACAGCAGACTCAAAAGGCGTTGACCGTCGAGGTGCAGGCCCTATGGATGCATCTGTGTATGGCCGTGGAGCAGGTGAAGGATTTGGGGTTCATATTCTGACGGGTCCCATTTATGTGAATGGAGCTGAACCCGGTGATGTGCTTGAGGTGCAGATCTTAGATGCGGCTCCTCGTCCCAGCGGCAATCCAGAATACAGGGGAAAGACCTATGGCAGTAATGCAGCGGCATGGTGGGGCTACCATTACAACGACATGATTGAAGACCCCAAGCCCCGTGAAGTTATTACCATTTACGAGGTAGATGCCACAGGCGAAGAAAATTGGGCTGAGGCCGTTTATAACTATCGTTGGGTTCCTCAAACCGATCCCTATGGAGTCGTTCATGAAATCATCGACTACCCCGGAGTTCCCGTTGACCACAGCACCATTGAAAAGAACTTTGAAGTGCTAGAGCAGGTGCGCGTCCCAATTCGCCCACATTTTGGAGTCATCGGTCTAGCGCCAAAGGAAGCGGACATTGTTGACTCGATTCCTCCAGGCTATTTCGGCGGCAACATTGATAACTGGCGCATCGGCAAAGGAGCCACCATGTATTATCCTGTCGCGGTAGAAGGTGCATTGCTCTCTCTTGGCGATCCTCACGCTGCCCAGGGAGATTCAGAACTGGCAGGTACAGCCATTGAAACGTCGCTTACTGGAGTCATCAAAGTCGTCGTTCATAAGCAAGCCGACTTGCCAGATACAATTCTCGAAGATTTGGATTATCCGCTGCTAGAAACAAAGGATGAGTATGTGGTTCACGGGTTTAGCTATGCGAACTACCTGGAAGACCTGGGAGAAACCGCCCAGCAAGATATCTACAGCAACTCATCAGTCGATGGAGCCATGCGCGATGCATTCCGTAAAATGCGCCACTTTTTGATGACGACTCAGGACATGTCGGAAGACGAGGCCATTAGCCTGATGTCTGTGGCTGTTGATTTTGGCGTTACGCAGGTTGTTGATGGCAATTGGGGAGTGCATGGCGTCATCTCAAAAAGCGTTTTACCAGACGCCCCATAAATGCTCTCTGAGGGTCGGCAATGATTCAGCTCAAAACCATCTTTTCTTTCCGAAATCGATCTAGTCCTTGGTGAAGTCCCTAGGGAGACATAGGCGACTAGAGGTTTGAACACAACTGCAGACAAACCCTGTTCGTAGAGCTGACAACCTCTTCCCCGATCACCTCCAGATCGGGGATTTTTTTATAGAAAAATTGAAGTCAAGTATGTGATGGCAAAATTCCCCTCGCCCAAATGATGAAACCTTAAAAG
>JAYKJC010000769.1:0-2808 GCA_035285885.1 Leptolyngbyaceae cyanobacterium
GAGTGGGCGAGCAATGCTGACCCGTGCCCCTTCGAAGATCTTGGCGTAGCCCTGCCGCTGACAGTCGTAGTCATACATGCAGTAAAGCAGCCACAGTTTTTTCCACAGTTCTTCAGTGGGTGCTAGATAGGTCACATCGAGCCCCAGGCTAGTAGCTTCTTCAGCGTTAATCACGGCTCCATGCGATGAATAGCGCTGAGCGGAAGAGAGCTGAGCCACCAGGTCATCAATATGGCTTTGCTCCGCGCCATGCAGCATACCCCGACTGAGAACCTGACTGGCAAGTTTCCGTGTCCGGCTGATGGCACTTTCGGCAATTTGCTTATAGGGATATTTTTCTTCAGGATCGTCGCGGATAAATTCTGCTGGGATGCCGTTGAATTGCGGATCAATCGGTCCAATCTCAGAGTTTACTCCCATCACGATGCTGCTGGATGATAGCGCAATAATCGTTCCCGCGCTTTTCGCCCAGCTTGGGATAATCACCCGATAGGCCCCTCCCCGTAGCTTGAGCACACTGATGACTTTCTCGCAGGCGTCAATGATGCCGCCAGGGGTTTGAAGCAGCAAATCGACATCGCTGGTTTGGCAATCGTCGAGAACTTCGGAGATATCGTCCGCATCTCGGAAGTCGATCATGCCTTTGCTCGTAAAATAAACAACGAGCTGTCGTCCAGTAATGTCCTGAACATCTTCGATGAGAATCTGACGAAGATAGCGATCTTTTTCCTTAACCCAGTACTTCGGAGACTGAAGGGGCAGATCAGCTGTACGAGGAAAGGCGAATCGCCTCGTGAACTTTCTCGTACTTTTCGTATTTGTTGAGGACGGCGTCGTATAGTCCGGGTTCTCGGCTTTGCTCATGGGTAAACAAGTGACGGCTGTTGAGATCCTCAGGTGCAGTGGGCGTCGATAATTTCTCTGACTTCAATCCCCTCTGCTCTAGTTCTCGCAGCATGGCCTCATATGGAGAACTCGAACAATTTTCACCGTCCAAGTTATGCACAATGCTAAACATAGTTTTCACCGATGACAGCTAGAAAGTTAAAAATAAGGTCACACGAACATTGGCATCCCTGAGAGCATAGTGTTGAAAACAAATCAAACTGATTAATTTCGAACCATCCTCTACTTTCATCATACATAATGCCATCGCTGACCTTTCAGTGTCATGGGGGATAAATGTGACTTTTGTATCTCTGTGGGCATGTCACCCAAATCTATACAAAAAACTGACCCCACTGTTCATTGAGGTGATTTTGGCTGTGCAACATTCTCTAAGAGGGTCATTGGCCCAGTTTGCCTGAGAATCTGTAATTGATTTTCATCTCTGACGAAGAGCGATCCGGCAAATCCCAGAGAATTGACAGAAATCGATGCGTAGCTTTCTTGAGTGCGAGGAATTACCATCATCCAGCGTTGGGTGACCAGAAGGTTGTAGTTCAGGGTTTGGCGATCGCCCTTCAAGTCCACCTCCTGAACAAAGCGAGTCAACAGGTGCTGATAGACATTCACCAACTGTTCTCCAGCTTGCACGACCGATGTGCATGGAGCGATCAAAAGAGGGGCGATCGCATGGTGAAAGGGTAAACAATCACTGGACTGAGCCAATCCGTCATCGGCGTCATGGAAGTCAGGGGAGTCGGGCGCATCGGCTACCCCCTGAAATTGGGCAAGCACATCGGTGAGAACCGTTTCTAAGGGAATGGTTGAGTTTCCGGAGGCTTGAAATTGAGGAATCAGTTGCAGATGTTTATGAGACTGACTGGCACCTGCCAGTTTACCCCCATTGTAAAAACCTAATCCGTCTATTTCTGAGAGGCATTGCCACAGAGCCGAAAAGTCGTTTTGATTGAGCCAGGTTTCCTGTTCTTCAAAGGCACGGGTCACGATCAAAAGGTGATGATTGACGACGTTGTACTTGTTCAACAAACAGAGATGAGTTTCAGACAGATTGTTGACAAAGAGGTCTTCTTCGTAGGGCAAGAAGGGATTAAATGGCTTGCCGGATTGCGTGGCCTTTTGCTGACGCTTTTTGGCTTGTTCTTTTCTGGCAAGGGTATCGAGCGATCGCACCAAAAATGACACACCGTTTTGCTCAATATATTCACAGTGGGTGGGGATCGATTGCAGCGCACCACAGGCGATCGCATGAGCCGTCTGGGATTGAACCTTATCCCATAAGTCTTCCGAGGAGAAATCGCCTACTTCAGAATCAGTGTTTTTAGTGCTTGAAGTCATGAGAATCGGGTGTGCGAGTGTCATCACTCATACTAACTGCGTCTTGAACCCTTCTTTGCACTATTCCCCAAAGTGATCGTAGCGACGGCTGCGCCATTGTGTCGGTCGGCGGGTGGATGAGAGCCAGATGCGAAAAACGGCAGCGGGATCGGCCAGGGGAGAAAGCCAAAAGCTCCACGCATTTCCATTGGATTCAGGAAAGTCGTAGGAGGGAGCGATCGCCCACAGCAGCGCAAATCGAATCAAAACCAGTAGGCCATTGAGTCCCAGTGCTCCAGTTAAAAATATCGATTCTTGGTTGACTCCCCAGAAAGCGGCCAGGGCAGGAAGCAGCAAAATAGGCAGCCCTTGAACAGCGGCGAGGAATGCAACATCACCCCATCGTTGGGCGGTGGAGCAGGCATCTTTTAGGTCGAGCGATCGCCCCCATCCCTCCCAAGTATCTTTGATGCCGTCATACATCCTCACCTTCAGAACCTCTGCCCCATCTAGAAAGGCTACCCGAGCCCCTTTTTCTGCTGCATAACGAGCTAATGTCACGTCATCGGCAAAGGACTGTCTAGCCAC
>JAYKJC010000770.1:0-4193 GCA_035285885.1 Leptolyngbyaceae cyanobacterium
GAATCGCTTGCGGAAAGCTAAGGCAGCGGGCACGCTAACGGCGATCGCCAACCCTGCGACAGCAAACCCCAATCCCAACGATCGAAAGAAGGGCTCTACAAAATTTCCTACCCTCTGTTCTTGAAACACCTGCCCCAGCCAGTAGAAGCCAAAGCTACGAATCGGGAACGTCAACGCACCATCTGGGCCTTGCAGCGACAAGATGAAGATGGTGATCATCGGGCCATAGAGAAAAACCACGAAGAGCGCAAAAAATAGGGCTAAGGCATAAAAGGCGGGCGATCGCTTTCCCATCATCATTCTGGTCTCAACTACAGATCCTTAAAGTGAATAATCCTTACAGTGAATACTAGAGTGAACACGTGTTGGCCTTACATGTTGGCCTTACAGTTCTTTACGGATATCGACAACCCGCAAAATTCCCGTCACCATCACCAATGTCACCACCAGTAGAAGCACCGCATTGGCCGCAGCCAGGGGATACTGAAGGCTCCCAATCTGAGTGCTAATCAACTTACCCACGGATGCGGACTGCCCTCCCCCCATCAAGCGCACCGTGAGAAACTCGCCCATGACGAGGGTCACTACAAAAATAGAGCCGATGGCAATTCCCGGAGCGGAGAGCGGCAAAATTACCTCTTTCAATACCTGGAACCCCGACGCACCCATGTCCCGCGCCGCCGTAATCAAATCTCGGTCGATCCGCATCAAGCTATTAAAAACGGGGGCAATCATAAAGAAGGTGTAGAGATGCACCAGCCCCAGCACCACCGCAAAATCGGAATACAGCAGAAATTCCAGCGGTTCTTGAACCAGTCCCGCGCCAACCAAAATTTGATTGACCAGTCCCTCACGGCCCAGCAGCGGAACCCATGAAATATTGCGGATGATGTTCGATGTCCAAAACGGAACCGTACAGATCAAGAACATCACGACCTTCCAGCGCATACTATCCACGTAGAAAGCTAGAAAATAGGCCACTGGAAACGCCAGAGCCAGAGCAAAGAACCAGACCAGAAACACGTACTTGAAGGTATTGAGGTAGGTCTTTAGCGATACGTCTGATGAAAAAATCGTGGCGTAGTTGTCCCAGGTGAACTCAGGAACCATGGAATAGCCATTGAACTGCCAAAAACTCACAATGGCGATCATGACGATGGGAAACACCAAAAACATTAGAAACACTAACGTTTGAGGAGTGACCAGAAAATAAGGTCGAGCCGCTTTCAAGAAGGACATGGGCAGGATGTTCTGGTGAATGAACGCGTTGATATCACGGTTGCGGTAGGGGCAAGGCATTGCCTTGCCCCTACGGTCGAATGGGGAATCTTAGGAAGCGATGAACTCGTTCCATTTCTGGACGAGGTAGGTGTTTTCTGCCATCGTGGAGTTCCAGACTACGATGTTGCCAAACCGCTCCTCAAAGGAACCGCCATCTCGAACGGCTCCTGCTTTCTCAAGGGTCTTGCCAAACGGATCGACCATGTCTTCAGACGCTTCCTTACCTTCATACCAGAAAGCCCACTCTGCCTCAGACATGTACTTCTTCGCGTTCTCAGGAGCCGCACTGTAATAGCCCTGGCGACCCAAGAAAGCGCCGACCCAACCTTCAAGCATCCAGTTGATGTACTCATAGGCGGCGTCGCGAGCAACGCCCTCAAGATTCTTGGATAGGCCAATGCCGCCGCCCCAGCCACGGTAGCCTTCTTTTAGCGGTGCATAGACGCACTCAACGCCCTGAGACTTCACCGCTGTCACCGCAGGCGACCACATGGACTGAAGAACAACCTCTCCAGACGACATCAAGTTCACCGACTCATCAAAGGTCTTCCAGAAAGCACGGAACTGTCCGGCCCGTTTCTGCTCTTTGAGAATGTCGGTCAACTGATCGATTTCTTCGCGGGTCATGTCGCCTTTGTCGCCAAAGCTCATCAGCCCCAGCGCCTCAACAACCATGGCTGCATCCATCATGCCGATTTGAGGAATGTCGAGAATGGAGGTCTTGCCTCGGAATTCTTCGTTAAAGAGTTCTCCCCAGCTCTCAATCGTGCGACCGACCAAATCTGGGCGGACTCCCAGCGTATCGGCGTTGTACTGGAATGGAACCAGCGTCGCGTAGTCGGTGGGGGTAGGTGAAAATTCTGTCGAATCCGGCCCCGTCAAATACATGACCTTGAACGGTGCAGTTCCTTGAGACGCTTCAACAGGCATGCCGTTGAACGTTCCAGTGGTGAAGAAAGACACGATTTTGTCCCAATCTTTCACTTTGCTGATTTCAAGGGGCTGAAGATTTCCAGAGGGAACGACCAACGGCAAGCTGAAATACTCTCCATCGAAGATGTCGTATTGTCCCGGTTGAGTAATCGCAATTTGGTTATTTTCTTCCGTACTCAACGCCCGCATTTCCATCTTGAATCCAAGATCTTCCTGGGCTTTGTCCCGAATCTCATTAATCTGAGACACCCCAGTTCCAATCAGCCGGAGCGTGACATCCTTGACCGAATTTGTGGTTACTTCAGGCCCCGGAGCGGGATTGTTGGGGGTGCCCTCAGGGGCGGAGGCACAGCGGGTCGCGGCGACAAATGCGCCTGCGGCCAAGCCAGTACGGATCACATTTCGACGAGAAATTTTAGCCATAGTTTCGTTTGAATTCGCTTTGAACAACAACTTTGTGCGTAAGGGAAATTAGCCAATGAGTCTATATCAATCCACTCGAAGCTGCAATGCCGGGTGATTTTGGGAGCTAATAAACCGATAACCTTTGCCTGTAGACCAGAAAAACTCTGAGTAAGCCAGAATGAGTGAACCAGAATGAGTGAGTCAGAACGAGTGAGCCAGAATTAGTGAGCCAGAAAAATACAATCTGCGGCTGGCCATTCGACGTTCACGACCTGACCTTCTTGAATCGTCTGATTCATCCAGTCGGTTGTTCTGACTTTGTACAACATCTCTGCTCCGGTGCGTTCTAGAGCTAGAGAGACTCGCGTGATGTAGCCCGTAAATTCAATGGCCGTTACACGGGCTGACACTCGATTGGATACAGGGGAAGGTTTCGTATCAGTTCCGTCAGAGATTGGTTTTACGGAAAGGCGATCGCTCCGAACACTGCACGCTGCCTTTGTCCCTGGCGATACGCTTTCCCCTCGACACCACAATGTACCCAGCCGATCTACGTCGAGCTGAATCACGCAATCTGTCCCATCCTGGGCTGAACTCACCACCGTTCCTTCAAAGATGTTGTTGTCTCCCGTGAACTGAGCGACAAACTGTGAAATGGGCTTAGAGAAAATTTCTTGGGGAGGCCCGACCTGATCGATGCGACCGTGATCCATCACCACAATCTGATCCGACAGCGAATAGGCTTCGTCCTGATTGTGAGTCACCTGGATAAACGTCATGCCAAACTGCTTTTGCAGCTTTCGGAGTTCACCCCGCGTTTTCACCCGCAAGGTCTCATCCAAGGCACTCAGAGGTTCGTCTAGCAGCAGCACCTGAGGACGGGTGACCAGTGCGCGAGCCAGGGCAACACGCTGCTGCTGACCGCCGCTCAGCATACTCGGCTTCCGATGAGAAAAGGTTCCCAACCCGACAATGTCCAAGATTTCTTCAACCCGCTCTCGCCGCTCTTGACTGGGAACATTGGCCATGCGGAGGCCAAATTCTACGTTTTGCCACACCGTTTTGTGAGGGAAAAGCGCATAGTTTTGAAACATCATTGCGGTGTTGCGCTTCGCGGGAGGCAGATGATTAATGCGCAAATCACCGATATAGATGTCACCACTGGTGATTTCTTCATGCCCTGCAATCATCCGCATGGTCGTAGTTTTTCCACAGCCACTTGGCCCCAGCAAACAACAGTAGGTTCCCGCAGGAATCGACAGCGTAATACTTTCGACAGCCGTGACGCTGCCGTACTTCTTGGTGACATCTTTCAACACCACACCCTGTGCTAAAGACTCAGTAGCAGTGGAAAGGCGTCCAGAAACCGGAGCTATGGTTGGGTTTTGCATTTGGCTTAGTGCATCTGGCGTTAGTTGGTGAGCAGGTCGTTCAAGCACGCTCAACACGTGCTTAAGTGAATGACATCATTCAAAGGGCTTAAAGTCCAGTAAACTGTATGCTTCTATACATTCTCTTTGGAAAAATTTAGAAAAACACGGAGCTTGCGTCACCCTTCGCTATTCGTTAAGGTT
>JAYKJC010000771.1:0-8293 GCA_035285885.1 Leptolyngbyaceae cyanobacterium
GTGACCTTCAATCGCTTTGAAAGCAACATTGAAAGCTTTGAAATTGAGCGATTTGGCGATCGATGAATTCAATGCTAAGGCGCGTTCGTAGAGACCTTCGCTTATGGGGCCGTTCAGACCTGCTCTACAGCTTTTTCGCGCGGACTGCGCCCGCCGCCCCTCTTTCTGTTTTTTTCTCTGAGATTTTATTTTCTGGCTATTTCCTTAGCAGACGGACAGAGATCCGCCAGCTCACAGCGATCGCACGCTGGACTGCGGGCTGGACATACCGCGCGACCATGATAAATCAAGCGAATCGACCAGTTTTCCCAATCGGGCTGAGGCAAGAGTTTCATTAAGTCTTGCTCAATTCGTTTGGGGTCAGCATGTTTCGTTAGCCCCAGGCGATTGCTCAGGCGCTTCACATGGGTATCCACCGTCACCCCAGCATGAATGCCAAAGGCATTTGCCAACACGACATTTGCCGTTTTTCGAGCAACCCCCGGAAGCTTCAGCAACTCCTCCATCGTTTGAGGCAGCTCTCCCCCAAACTCGTCCATAATCATGGTGCAGGCTCCCTGAATATTCTTCGCCTTGTTGCGATAGAACCCTGTAGAGCGAATAAGGGCCTCAATCTCTTCACGAGATGCAGCGGCGATCGCCCCTGCGTCAGGAAAGTGTCGAAACAGCTCCGGCGTCACTTTATTCACCCGCTCATCGGTGCATTGAGCCGATAGAATCGTGGCGATAAGAAGCTGAACGGGAGTCTCGTAGTCCAAGGAGCAAACCGCATCTGGATACAGGTGCTTGAGTCGAGCCAGTAGCTCAAGTGCCCGTTGTTTCTTCGAAAGTCGCTTGGGCGATCGCCCCGGAGGACTCGCTGGAGGATCTGTTGGAGTGGCTTCTGAAGGACTGGTCGGCGTACGGGTGGGTTTCTTGGGTGTCACGGGCGATCGCTACTGAAAGAAATTTTGAATCACATCCAGTTGAGCCGTATCTCGCACGATTAAGAACACGCCCAACCCCAGCAGTA
Organism: Leptolyngbyaceae cyanobacterium; assembly: GCA_035285885.1. Classification (GTDB taxonomy): domain Bacteria; phylum Cyanobacteriota; class Cyanobacteriia; order CAKZMO01; family CAKZMO01; genus JBCCWF01. The sequence goes on from JAYKJC010000771.1 coordinate 1,013, forward strand.
AAAACAATCCCGTTTGCATCACTCCTTCTTGGACGCCATCGGGCAAGCGCTTTCCACGCAACCCCTCAATCAGCAAGAAGACCAGTTGCCCCCCATCTAAAGCGGGAAGCGGCAAGATATTGATAATCGCCAAATTGATGCTGATGATAGCCGTAAAGGGGAAAAGACGAGACGCATCACTACCCGCAAACTGAGCCCCCTGCTCCACAATCTTGACAGGGCCAGCCACTTGTCCAGACACCTCTGAAAAATTGGTAATCAGAGAAATAAATCCCTGAAGAATTAGCTTCGTCTTATCCTGAAACTCTCTTGCAGCAAGCGTCACGACCTCTCCAATTCCCTTGGGACGCCGATATTCCACAGTCCCATTCGCAACCAACTGAACACCAATCCTTGCAGTCCCATCGGGATCAACTTCTGGTTTAACCGTGACATCAATATCGCGATTTCCTCGTTCAATGGAAACATCCAGAGGTTGGCCTGAGCTGTTCTGAATTGTGTTCATCAAAATCTTAATTGCTTCTTCTCCTGAGCCAATGTCCCGCCCATCGATAGCAACAATGACATCCCCCGGACGAATCCCCGCTTTTGCAGCGGGAGCCTCTTGAGACACCACATCGGGAACTAACACGCCAGGCTGCGCATTAATGCCTTCGGGAACACCGACTCCAGCAAACTGAGCCACAAATACGAAGTAGGCAAAAATTAGATTGGCAATCACCCCTGCGCTAATCACAATCGCCCGATCAAGCAGAGGGCGGTTCTGAAGCAAATCTGGATCATCGGGATGAAACTCAGAATCTGGATCATCATCCGGGAAACCGACAAATCCCCCTAGAGGAATGGCTCGAATCGAGTATTCTGTTTGCTTGCCTTGATATCCCCAAATCACCGGGCCAAATCCAATGGCAAAACGATTGACATGGATACCTTGAAGTCGAGCCGCCATAAAGTGGCCTAACTCATGAACAACGATGAGAAGTGCAAGAACTGAAATCGCCGCTAAGACTGACATAAACGCGTGTAGTAACTAACCAAAAAATCTGACTCCTACCATTCTAAAGCCCTGAACTCGATTTCAGACGAATGCATCGCCAATGCACCGCTGATGCATCGATAGTCAAGACATTCGTCAAGACATTTTCCTGCCCCCATTTTCTCGCTCACATGCTGTAGACAGACACCCCACGTGGCTCGTCGCCCCTCTCTGGGCTTTTGGGTGCTTTATTTTCTCGCAAATTCCTTAGGTTTCGATAAATATGCCTCGACAAACATGAACGAAATCTTAACTCTTGGTCGTTACAGTTTTCTTAATCACATAATTAGCACATGACAGTCAGGGGCTTGATTGGACTTTTGTGTAAATGCGAACATTTTGCCCGCATCTCCCCCAAAATCTAAATACACTCAAATCAGGGAAATAGTTTTAGAGAAACGCTTTCAAAGCGGGAAAGATAGTGTATCAACATTCGTACAATCTCAGGTGTGTAGCGATCTTAAACACAACGCTGCTAAAAATGCTGACGCAACAGTAAATAGCTTTGGCAAGGAACGTCTGCTTACATATGCACTAATAAGCACTTGAAATATCTGGTGCTCCAGTTATCGTTCTGATGATTAGTGTGGGAATGTTGTGTTACAAGAAGACATTAATTTAAGAAAAGCGAAACGGGCTTCCTAACAAAATGAGTCAACACTCTCTGGCTAAAAGTCCTAAGTTCATTAGTTTGCGGTGGAAATTGCTGGGTGGTTTTACCATCGTTTTCAGCATGGTATTCGCGACTGCGTTCTACTGGTTCTACACCTACTCAATTGAAAAAGCAATGTCCCGTTTACGCGCAGACATGAGAGATACTGCCATTGGCACAGCGAAAGGAATTGATGTTGAAGAACTCATTGATTTTTATGAAACCGGAACGCCAGTTGACAGTGGTTTGCCCAACGACCCACGCTTTGAGAGGCAAATGGCTTGGCTAAGCCAAGTCAAAGACATTGAACCTCGTGCGTGGCCCTACACCTATGTCGTCATAGAAGATGAGCCTCAAAACCCATACGTTTTCTTGCCAGATGATATTGAGGCTCCTTATACGATTTACATAACAGACTTATTGCTTTATCACGACCTTTCCAAGGCAGCTCAATTTCTCGATCTCGGTAATGCAAGTGATTTTACGATGAGAGCATACCGAGAAGGTAAAGTTGTCGAACGGCCACTATACAGTGACGAATTTGGAAGCTGGATCTCAACCTACTTACCCTTACAAGACTCGACTGGTGAGACTGTCGCCATGCTAGGTCTCGACTTTGAAGCTGATTATGTCAATGAAGTGAAAGCAGGGATCAGAAGCAAGGTATTTTTGGCGTTTGCAATCACCTATATTTCCTTATTCGTGCTTGTTTATATTATTTCCAGGCTCTTTACCGATCCAATTATCAAGTTAACCGGCATTGCTCAGGAGATTGGAGAAGGGAACTATGAGCCCCGGCTCTGGCCTTTGATGGCAAAACTCACGAGTGATGAGTTAGGTATTCTGGCAAAAACGTTCGAAAGTATGGTGCAACAGCTCCGTGAAGCGTTTACACGACTCGAAAAAACAAATGAAGAACTCGAACATCGAGTTGACGAAAGAACCGCCGAACTTGTCAGTGCCAAAGAGCAGGCTGAGGTTGCGAATCAAGCCAAGAGTGAGTTCTTAGCCAACATGAGTCATGAGCTTCGAACTCCGTTAAATGGAATATTGGGCTACACCCAAATTTTTAAACGTGACAAAACAATGTCACCTAAACAACTAGACAGCGTCGAAGTCGTTCATCAGTCTGCGTCTCATCTCCTTACGCTGATTAACGATATTTTAGATATCTCGAAAATTGAAGCTAAGAAACTCGAACTGCAGCCTAAGGACGTCGATTTTGAAAAGTTCCTCATTGGAGTGAAAGAGATTTGTCGGATCAAAGCAGAGCAGAAAGAGATTGACTTTGAATATCGAGTAACGAACTATCTTCCAAAAACTGTCACAGTGGATGAAAAGCGACTACGTCAAGTTCTGATTAATCTTTTAGGAAATGCAATTAAATTTACCGACCAGGGGCGTGTCTACTTTCAAGTCAGCGTGATTGATCAGTACTTCAGAGAAGAAGCCCCCATTTGGAAAGTGCGGTTTCAAGTTAAAGATACTGGCATTGGTATTCAACCTGAGCAGATAGAAAAGATATTTCTGCCCTTTGAGCAAGTCGGTAACCCAACCCATAAAATTGAGGGAACTGGATTAGGCTTGGCAATCAGCAAACAAATTGTCTCAATGATGGGAAGTGATATCCAAGTTGAGAGTACTCCTGGTCAGGGAAGCACATTTTGGTTTGAGCTTGAGTTACCTGAAGCCATTAGTGAAGCAGAATTTAGTGCAAATCACTTTAGTCAGAGTATTATTGGATATCAGGGAGAGAAACGGAAGATTTTGGTTGTCGATGATCGATGGGAAAATCGCTCAGTTTTGTTGAACATGTTAACGCCGGTTGGTTTTGAGGTCATTGAGGCTGAAAACGGGCAACAGGCACTAGAGAAGGCAAATACGCATCACCCTGAGCTGATCATTACTGATCTAGTGATGCCAGTGATGAATGGATTTGAGTTAACTCAGCAACTCAGACAATCAGACACGCTGAATCACGTTGTTATTTTGGCAACATCTGCATCTGTCGCACAATTTAATCGAGAAAGGAGTCGTGATCACGGGTGCCAAGACTTTTTATCGAAGCCGATTGAACTTGACCAGTTACTGGAATGCTTGAAGATCTATCTCAACTTAGAGTGGATATATGATATTGACAATCAAACGGAGCAACACCGTTTAGAACCTGATAATCGGGGCAAAAACATAATCTTCCCCCCTTCAGTTGAACTTCAAGCGCTTTACAAGGCTGCTAAGCAAGGAGATATTCAGAGCATTCAAGAAGAAGCCGAACGTATCAGAAAAATTCATCCAAAGTACCATAACTTTGTTGAAAAAGTCTTAGCTTTCTCAAGCACCTTTGAAGACGACGAAATTATCAACCTGGTTCACCCTCATTTAGTTTAAGGATGCAATAACATCACGATTCATGTTGCCTTGGTACAAAAATAGAGTTTTGCTCATTACCCATGACTCAATCTGACAAAGATTTAATTTTAGTCGTTGATGATAACCCAGCAAATATCAAAGTCTTGTTTGATTTTTTGCAGGGTTCTTCATTCAGAGTTTTTGTTGCCAAGAGTGGCGAAAGCGCTTTAGAGAAAATCGAAGAAACTACGCCTGACCTGATTTTATTAGACATATTAATGCCTGGAATAGATGGATTTGAAACCTGTAAACGCCTCAAGGAAAATCCAAAGACAAAAAATATTCCAGTCATCTTTATGACCGCACTTTCTGAAGCCTCAGATAAAGTTAAAGGGCTGAACCTTGGAGCTATTGACTATATTACAAAGCCCATTGAGCATGAAGAAGCGCTCGCACGAATCAATGTTCACTTAGAGCTGCGAAAGTCTCAACTCCGTCTAATTCAAGAAGAGAAAATGTATTCTCTTGGTCAACTTGTTGCCGGGATTGCCCATGAAATTAACAATCCAATTAATTTTATCTATGGAAACATTGAGTATGCCCAAAAATATGTCGAAAATTTGCTTAATCTCTTGGGCATGTATGAAGCTTCAATGCCTAGCCCAACTCCAGAAATTGAAGCTTACTCGAAGGCAATTGAATTAGACTATTTGAAGCAAGATTTTCCTGAATTATTGGCTTCGATGGAAATGGGGACGGGTCGAATTATTGAAATTGTGCGATCGCTCCGCATGTTTTCTCATTCGGATGAAGCAGAGTATAAGGATGTAGACATTCATAACGGAATTGACAGCACATTAGTGCTTCTTAGGAGCCGTCTTTCTAGTATTCATGATTGTCTAGATATCGAAATTGAAAGAGAATATGGTCAGATTCCACCCATTACATGCTACTTTGGACAACTTAATCAAGTATTTATGAATCTTTTCTCTAATGGGATTGATGCAATAGAAGAGAAAATTGATCACTGGAAAAAGCATAACGATTCTCGCCTTTCCTTGTATGCACCTCAGATTAGAGTTCAAACATTATTAAGTTCCGACAACACTAATGTAGTAATCAGAATTTCAGATAACGGAATTGGTATCCGAGATAGCATTAGGAAAAAAATATTTGATCAGTTCTTTACGACTAAGTCACCTGGTAAAGGGACGGGATTGGGGTTAGCGATCACCTACCAAATTATTGTTAATCGGCACGGTGGGACAATAGATTTTCAGTCCGATTTCGAAAGAGGTAGTGAATTCGTTATCTGTTTGCCAATTTCGGTTGAAAAGTAGATGTTGTCGGCAATAGAAAATACTCTTTTCTTTTCTAGAGATTTAGAAATTATGTGGGCATCTCTCAAACCAAACATTCCAATTTTATGCATAGATAACTTCTATGACTATAATCTAGATTTTTTGAATCGTTGTGAAACTCTTGTAGAAACCAGAGATTTTTTCAAAAATTCATGTAGCCGTTTCATGTGGTACGGCGGTTGGCCCAAATTAGTCATCAGCAGGCAAGGTACAGTTCTAAGAGATTATTTTAGAAATTACTTTGGTTTTTCCGAAGAGCTTATTACGATCCCAGCTAATGTTTCCGGTTCCACCGTTGAAGGAATCATCCAATCACAAACTGTCATAGAAAAAATAATTGAGTTTATAGGATCTCAAAAGAAACTCCAGGTAATTAGTTGGGGAGGAACTTGGGAAATTTGGGAACTCGCTGATTTCCTAGAGACTCAATTTAGTGTTTTGGTGCATTTACCCGAAACAGCTATTAAAGAAAATCTTTGGATTCAACGATATTTGGATACAAAGCTTGGGTTTCGTACTGTAGCTTCTTCCATTTTCAATAGAGATGAGGATGTTATCCCGGAAGGCTATATTTGTCTAAATATTGATGAGATGTATTCCGCAGTTGACTGGTTTCGAAATCAGGAAAAAGGCTGCATTATTAAGCCAAATAAAGGATTGCTAGGGAAAGGAATTATTGCTGTTGATAATAAATCCTCTGACGAAGCAGAAAACTTAAAGGTTATTTTTGACAATTTTAGAAACTTATTTTCAGAAGAACCAATTATTGTTGAAGAGAGAATTCTTTCCCCGTCAAAGTCAAGTCCTTCAATAGAGTACTATATTCCGCCTATTAATGAAGGAAATCCTAAGTCTACGTATCTTGTTAAACAATATCTCCATGATGATTTTTGCTTTCTTGGGAATGTTATTTCCAAAGAACTTGAACAAGAGCCGTGGTACGCCCTGCTAATGAAAAACGCCTATCGCTTGGCTGAACGGGTTCAACAACTTGGCTATGTCGGCTACATGGATATTGACTGCATTGTGGATGAGCATCAAAATCCATACTTTGTGGAAGTTAATCCTCGTCGAACAGGGGGAACTCACTATCATGAAATGGCTCTTCGGCTATTTGGCGAAGATTACTTAGAAAAAATCTCTTTGATCAGCAATTCACATTTACATAGCTACGCGTTTAGAACCTTTGAAGAGCTTTTTCACGGCTCAAGTGACCTTTTATACAATCCTGGTGACATCGAGAGAGGAATTATTATTTCTGAAGCAAATCTACTTGCCTCTCATGGCATTGTATCTGTCGCTTCTATCGGAAGAGATATAAAAGAGGCTGCGCATTATCTCAGCTTATTCCAGGAGAGAATAGGCTCAAAAGATACCATCTAGTCAATTTTTTTCCTCGGATTCTATTTTTTCTTGAATGTGTCACTATGGCTAATGTTAGCGAGCTGCGATTCATCAGCTTTCAGCTCATTACTGAGCAAGCATAAGCGTGAGTCAAAGCTCTAATCAGGGAATGGCCAATTAAGTGTTTTAGGCTACATCTACCGTAACGATACTGTTCGTTTTTTGTAGTTTAACGAGCCCCGTTTAACCATGAGCTTAATCGAAAATACTACGTATGCTGACCGAAGAGAAGAACAGGTCACTGCTTTAGATGTGCCATACTTTTGGCGAAAGACTAAGCCTTTTAGAGAAGTCTCGAAAAGAGATTTCATGTCTCATAAATGGCAAGTTAAGAATACATTATATGGGCTGCAGTCGATAGAACTTTTCCTCAGAAAAGTTACTCGTCCTGAAATTGTTGAGCAGGTGCTGCTAGGGTTGAGATATGCCCCTATGGAAGTCCGGCTCACGCCTTACATTCTCTCTAGAATTAATTGGGA
>JAYKJC010000772.1:0-7364 GCA_035285885.1 Leptolyngbyaceae cyanobacterium
CTATCAGAAGTCAGGGAACCAGACATCTACTTGGTGCGTTACGCTAACGCTAACGGCACCCTACGGGAACTGCTCCTTCTTCCTTCTTCCCTACCCCAAATTCTCAATCTCTACTGGGTCTACCGCCTCAGCAAGCTCAAACCCAAAGACGCGGGAATAGAAATACAGTTCTGCATCCAGGGCTCGTTTGATGTTCTCGGCTTTGCGGAAGCCGTGCTGCTCTCCTTCAAACAGCACGTAGGCGACGGGTAATCCCTTAGCTTTGAGGGCATCGACCATCATCTCGGCCTGGTTGGGCGGCACGATTTTGTCTTCATCGCCCTGGAAGAAAATGACGGGACAGGCAAGCTGGTCGGTAAAGTGGATGGGCGATCGCTCCACATATCGGGCTTTTTGTTCGGGATAGGGGCCGATGAGGCTGTCGAGGTAGCGAGACTCAAATTTGTGGGTGTCCTGGGCGAGGGCTTCGGCATCGCTGACCCCGTAGTAGCTGGCCCCCGCTTTGAACGTGTCACGGAAGGTCAGAGCCGCCAGCGTGGTGTAGCCGCCTGCACTGCCCCCGTCAATCATCAGGCGATCGCCATCGGCTTTGCCCTGCTCCACGAGATATTTCGCACCATTCACACAATCATCGACATCGACAATGCCCCAGTTGTCTTTCAGGCGTTCTCGATACTCGCGCCCGTAGCCTGTGCTGCCGCCGTAGTTTACGTCCAGAATGGCAATGCCCCGACTCGTCCAATATTGGAGACGCAGATCCAGGCTGGCCGAGGTTGCAGCGGTGGGACCACCGTGAATTTTGACGAGCAGGGGGGGAGCCTCGCCTTCGGGAGCTACGTAATCTTTGTTGGTGGGGGGATAGTAGAAGCCGTAGGCGGTGAGGTCATTCGTTGTAGGGAACTCAACCACGACTGGAATAGAGAGATAGCCTTCCTCCACTTCAACGGAGCTAGAGCGACGCAGCTCGGTCACCTCGCCAGAAGACAAATCGTAGGTGGCGATCGCCCCTGGTTTCGTCGTCGATCCGGCACTAAAGGCCGCCAGCGATCCATTCACCTGCAGTCCGCCAATGGTTGAATAAGGCAACTCCATGGGGATCAGTTCTGAGGTTCGGGTATTCAGTCGCGCTACCTGCTGCACCCCGTCCTCAATGTAGGTGCAGATCAGCGATTCAGCAGACTCAAAGCCATAGGTGCTCATGGTAAACACCCACTGGGGTAAGCCAAACTCAGCCTCTTTGGGACACACAGGTTCAACCATGTCAGGATTGGCCGGATTCCAGCAATAGAGGTTCCACCAGTCCGTGCGATCGCCCACAAAATAGAGCATCCCATCGGGAGACCATTCAGGCTGAAAAATCGATACCGTTCGACTGCCTGTAATCCGGGTGGGACTCCCCACAGCTCCATCAGGTCGCACATCGGCCACCCACAGCGTTGTGCCGTCCCAGGGCATATCGGGATGGTTCCAGGAAATCCACGCCAGCATCGAACCATCGGGACTCAGCCGGGGAGAGGCATAGAAATCTGCGCCCGAGACCAGCACCGTGCCGCTGTTCTCGTCCGTCAGGGACACGGCCACGATCGTGTTCACCGCTTCCCCTTCGCCGGTGTGATCCTCGCGAACACAAATGAGGCGGTTACGGGACGCATCGACCCCTGCATCGGCGTAGCGATAGGCCAACTCGGGCGTCAACGGCTGAGGCGCTTGTCCCTGAGGTTGGCGATAGAGGCGCTGATCCGAAAAATTCGAGAAATACACCGTTCCTTCATCCACGATGTAGGCTCCGCCGCCATACTCATGGACGCGGGTGCGGACGTTAAAGTCGGGGGGCGTAATATCTGTGGTTGTGCCGTCGGGCGATCGCCGCACCACCACATACCGTCCGCTTTCCTGGGGTCGCCCCTCCAGCCAATACACATCTTCTCCATCCAGGCGAATCTCACCCAGGCGAATCGTGCCTGCCACGATCAGGTCAGAGGTGATGGGAGATTTCCAGGTGCCGTAAGGAGCAGTTTGAGGGGTTGTCATAGATGGGAGAACTTGCGTGGTTCAATAGGCTACTGCCGTAAACTGTAAACCTCAGCCCGGATGAGACCAACCTTTGTGAACGATTGTGTACCTTAAACGTTTCTTTAGTGATAGGCAACTTTCCGTTCGTATCACCTGTCCGTATAACCCAGGAACGCTCTGACGGCTGCGTCCGTATGTTCATGTAGGATTCTCATCATTTCTTGAAGAATCCACAGGAAACTCAGTAATTCTGTTTAGAATGAGCAGATAAGTTAGGCTTATGTTTGGGAAATATAAGTTAAGCGGTTTGCAACCGCGTTAAACCAAAAAAAAGGTGTACGGGGCGCTGCACCCCACACACCGTATTGAACCAATGCGTATCGCGCTGTAGGTACAGGCAGGGTCAAATGAGGGCTATTTGAGGGAAGCCTAAAAACAATCGACTATCGATGCCTTTATATTCAACCTTCAACGGATTCATTCATGCTAGAAGCTCCATAAACTAAGCTCAATGCTGACAGAACGCTGATTCTTAGAGCCATGATTTTCACAGAGCAATGATCCCAACGTCGCTTTGTTCTTCCCGGAATCGGTGTCAAATGCGAGTACTCTTCGTCCAACTGCTCATTCACTGGTCTCGTGGCTGTGTCTCTCCTTAATCCTGTTTACTGGCTTTCTCTCATCTCCTCCTGTTCTCTGGCGACTGACGGCTCAGAGGCTAAGGGCGATGGTGTCTTAACCGATGAAGGCGTACCTCGATCCAGTAGGGGAACCCGTGGATTCATGCGTTCTATTCGGAAACTCATGACGGTGAGTGGTCTCGTTTTGGGGGGTGTGGGATTTGGGTCTTCGGCGATCGCCGCTGAGAAAGTGGTGGTGCGGCTCGGCCCGGTTGAGCAAACTGCATACATTGAAGATTTAGAAACCTTTGCCCAAACAGGGACGGTGCCTGAACGCCTGAAGCTGTATCAGCCCGTTCTCACAGAGGAGGTGCGCTATGCGCTCTCCAATCGGATGTATCTTGACCCTGAGGCCAGCAATCATCTGATGGATGGTCTGATTCAGTCTGAATCGGGCAAGCGGGTGATTGAACTGCTGGGCATGGCAGCACCCGAGAATACCCCCGAAGAGTTTGAATCGGCCCTCAAAACCGTCGCCCAGGAAACGGGGAGCATTAGCGTATTAGGGTTTCTGCAAGCATTTCCAGCAGAAACGCTGACCATTGACGCATCATCGGCGATCGCCCTGGTCTCACAGTTCAATCTGCCCCAGTGGCAAAGCCACGCCCTCAACTCCATTCTCGAACGGGAACTCGAAGTCGAAACAGACTCTGCCGAACCGTTTTACACCACGTTTGACCCGACGCTTCAGGGGCCTGACAACGTCCGTCACCAAACGCTCACCTTCCGAGATCGAGAACGTCGCCGCACGATCCCCGTGGACTTGTACTGGAGCCGATGGACGACAGGCCCTCTGGTCATCATTTCCCACGGCTTTGGAGCCGATCGCCGTTTTCTCAACTATCTCGCCAACCATCTGGCCTCCCACGGAGTGACGGTCGCCTCTTTAGAACACCCCGGCAGCAACGTCGCCTGGCTCGCGGGCATCACCCTGGGAGAATCGGGGACAGGAAGCCTCAGTGAGATTCTTCCAGCGACAGAATTTATCGAGCGTCCGAGGGACATTCAATTTCTTCTGGATGAGTTAGCACGCCTGAATAAATACTCGACCGTGCTGGGCGATCGCCTCAACACAGAAAATGTGACGGTGATTGGTCACTCCCTTGGTGGCTACACCGCATTGGCCCTGGCGGGAGCGCAGATCAACCTGCCAAAGCTCAGAGAATTTTGCAATGCCCGTAGCCTGATGGAGTTGTCCCCTGCGGACTGGCTGCAGTGCAGTGCGGTGGATTTGCCCGACCAAGACTACGATCTGCGCGATCGCCGCGTCACCCAGGTCATCGCCATGAGTCCTGTCATGGGGCGCATTTTTGATGCCGAAGGACTCAGCCGCATCACCATCCCCACCATCATCACCTCCGCCAGTCAGGATTCCATCACGCCATCCGTTCACCAACAACTGCTGCCCTTCAGAGCCTTCTCCAACAGCGAGGATCCCTCCATGCATCGGCTCCTGGTGGCGGTGGGAGCCACCCATCTCAGCATGGGTGACCCCGAAAATTTAAACGCCGCCATTACTCAAAGCATCTTTCTGAGAGAACGACGGTGGGAAGACACCGAACTCATGCGGCGCATGATGAAGGGGCTGACCCTAGCCTTCGTCAAACAGCAAACCCCCGAAGCCGAACTCTACGAGCCATTTCTGAGTTCAGCCTATGTTCAGTCGTGGTCAACTGACTCCCTTGCTTTACGGTTTAACGACCAAATTTCTGAGAACCTGGAGAACTGGCTACAGATTGCCACCGTTCCCCTGGAGCGGGTCGTCTTAGCCACCATGCCTAAAACCAAGCAAACCTCTGAACGCTCTGTTCTCATGGCTCGACTCAACAAGGCCGCTCGCATCTTGCCCCTCGTCCTCCTCATTCCTCCATCTCAGATGTCGCTTGCCATGCTGATCTACCTCAAGCGAAAGGGACAGCGCAAGGAAAAATTGCCCAGGCTGTGGTGAGAGACACAGATGAAAAAAAGTAGCGACGGGCTCAGCCCGTCGCTACTTTTTTGATGGAAGCGTAAATTCAGGAGTTTAGACTAAGTTGGATAAAGCGCCATGTGTAGCAGGGAAAAGATGGGTAGGGGCAAGGCATTGCCTTGCCCCTACCCATCTTTAGCTCAACCGTCGGACTTAAAAACCAAGCCTGCTTTTACCAGAGTGCAGGAATGGGCGTGGGAGCCGGAGTTACCGTGACAGGAGGAGCAGCCGGAGCCGGAATGGGCTGACGGAATCCTGCATCTTCAAACTCTCGGACTCCAATTTCTGACGGGGGAGTCTGGAGCAAAGATGTTTCAAACGGACTGACGAGGTCAGGGGTGCGGATGCGAGGGGTCGTTGAAATTTGCTCGTCATACAGCTCTCGATACAGCCGATGAACCGCTCGTCCATCTTTCCAAATCTCATTTTCGGGGAACCCAAGCCCAAACATCCAGCTCGCCTGCCGAGGAAGCGTACGGTTGTTAAAAAAGCTTTCATCATGAGAGAAGAAGGCATCTTCAAACTCTTCATAAATTGTTTCGTACTCCCGCAGACCATCTGGTTCTGCGAAAACTGCCTCTTGTGCTTGAGATGCCGCTGGCACAAATAATGAACCCAGGGCGATCGCCGCTGTACACAAAAACGCTTTGCTCATTCTTCTCATGGGTAAACTCCTCTCAGCTCTAGTGAGCGCTTAACTTAGGAAATTCTTTGAGCGATAACTCATCATAAAGTCAAATGATTCGAAATGTCGAATTTTGGAGTCAATCTATGACTTTTAGGGACGAATCTTGCTGCGCATCCAACAGATTTACACCGCAAGAAATCTGTTTCTAATCGATGCCATTTCCCAAATCACGTAGGAACGCAATATTCGTTCTTTGTCCTTCTGTTTATATAGCGATTTGCAATCGCGTTAAGCAAAACTGTTTTGTGCTTAACCAACGCGCATAGCGCCATCAACCCCTATGCTCCCATGCCTGAATACTGCCGTATGCCTTTTCTCCACAGCAATCGGTTCATCAGGAAAAAGAATCCAATCCACATCAACATGATCAATAATCCCTTCACAATATTCGTTTCTATCCCAAGTAATAAACTGGCTGGAAAGTGAATCAAGTAAGGGAAGGGGAGCCAGGAAACGACAGCTCGAACGCCTGGAGGAAATACCTCTAAAGGCGCAATAATGCCGGACAGAAATAAATAGGGTAAAAACCAGAAATTTTCGACCGCATTGGCCCGTTCTGTCCAAAAGGCCAGCATCGCAAAGGTGTATTGCATGATGAATCGCAGGACAAAGGCTAGATGCAACACAATCAGCGCTAGAACCAACCGTGCGGCACTCGGAATCCAGAAGGCTGCGGGGTAGACCGCAAAAAAGAGAACCAAGAGCACAATTACAAACGGCATTCGAGCGAACCGTTCTGCAAAGTGGGACGCGAAATGGTGCCAGGCCGGGTCCATTGGTTGCAACAGCTTCGGGGATAGGGTGCCTTCGACCACCTGCCGTTCAAACTCCCAAATGACCCACACAATGCTGAACTGCCGTACAAAAAACACGGCAATGAAATATCGAATGAATTCTAGGGATGAAAAGCCGAAGTCGCCCCCATCTGCTGCCTGGGACCAGACGCCCATGAGAATTAGAGGCAAGCTGCCGGACAGCACCCAAAATAGCAGCTCAGCCCGATACTCCACCATGTAAGCATAGTAGGTGCTGAGCAAGACAGATGTAAGCCGAAACGAACGTTTAAGAGTGAGCATAGGGGAGGGTCAACCCGTAAAGAGAGTTAAGCCTAAGGCTCAACTTCTTACATTTTAAGGATGACCTGCCACCCAAGCGTCAAAGTCTTTGGCGAATATGTCGGAGGTGAGGAGATGAAGGCGATCGCCCTGGGCTGCGCGATCGCGATCGCCCTCGGTGTTGTAGCCCCAGTCCGCCAGAAAAAGAGTGACATGGTCGAGGTCAGCCTGCTCCTTCACAGACTCTAGGGTTTTTAACCGATCTTCAATGAACCAAAGTTGGGGGGTGCCTGCGGTTGTCTCCTGGTACTGGGCCGTGAGCTGTCGCAGGGTTTCGTGCTTGGGTTGCCGAACTTCCTTGCCGTAAATCGACTCTGGGGCGATCGCCACCTGCTCCCGTTCCAATAGGGTCTGAATAAAGCGACCCTCCTTGGTGCTGATAATCACGCACTGGTCAACCTCCTCAAGGCAGCGCCGGAGCCGTGCGATCACCCCTGGGTAAAACCGATGTTGAGCGAGCCACTCATCCGTATCCTCTCGAATCCACTCATCTCTAACACCATCGACCGCCCGAGCTAAATCAACAGGATTGAGTCCTTCTGCATCAATTCGACGGTGGGCGATCGCCTGCCAGTCGGCCAAAACTTCCTCATCCGTGACCCCCAGAAGGAGCGATCGCAACAGCATCGGCATTTCCCACCCCGTTTCAATCACAGGCCGAAGGGGATAAAAGCGCTCAGCCAAACCCTTAGGGGGCACAGAAGGGGTGGGGTTCCAAATCTGACAATAGGCTTTCCATGCCGTTTGAAAATACTCCACCAACCCGTCACAAATCACACCATCAAAATCAAACGCAAGGATATTCGGCCAATTCATGCGTTACCTCATCACTACAGCGCTATGCGTGTTGGTTAAGTAGAGTCGTGGGGGGGGGGGGCGCGCCCCCCCCCCCCGGGATG
>JAYKJC010000773.1:0-3779 GCA_035285885.1 Leptolyngbyaceae cyanobacterium
CCTACACCACCACCACCCAACAAAGTTGGTTTGTGGGCGCGCCCCGCGCCCCCAAAACCCTCTTTTCTTCGTAAACTTTGCCAAGTCGTGAACTGATATCGCTGAGACTCTTGAATGTTGCAAAGCGTTGTGTTTGATTACGAAATCTGTTGCCAGCGATCGCCCCTCCATCTCTTGTGGAAGAGTAGGAGAAAGAATTGCTTCATTGCAATGAGTACTTTAGTCCGGTGGCTGAGCCGGACTTTTTTGTGGCCATTTTCTGTGACGATAGAATCGTCGTTCTCAACGTCGGGATCGTCTGTTATCGGCGAAGTTGGGCGATTTGCTCGTTAAAGTAATCGACGCGAAAATCAAGCTGCTGGGCGATCGCCAACGCCTGACGGTAGGCAACGAGAGCCCGGTCGGTCGCGCCTCGCTCTTTGTGAATCTGAGCAATGCGATCGTAGGTATCCATGCGTCCGTAGTAGTCGTAGGATTGCTGCCCCACATCCAACACAAGCTGATAGACCACCAGCGCATCATCTGGGCGACCTTCATCCACATAGAGGGCTGCTAGGTTTGCCAACGCTTCGCGGGCATAGCCGTAGTACTGAACGGATCGGGCGATCGCAAACGTCTCTTGGTAGGTGGGTGCGGCGAGGTCAGGACGACCAATCTCTCGATAATCATCGGCAATGGCGAGCTTCAGCGCTGGGATTTCGGTCAACTCATTGCGGCTTTCAAAAATTGAGATGAGGTCTTGCCGAATGGCGATCGCCTCAACAGGTTCATTGCCTTCATCGTAAATAAACGCCAGTTGGCGGAGCGCCTCAATTTCTCCCGGCTTGTCGCCCTTGGCCCGTAAGAATGCCAGCAACTCTTGATAGGCCGCCGCCGCCTGGGGATAGTCAAACCAGGCAAGGTGCAGATCTCCGAGCGCACGCAGCGCCTGCTCCTCAGTCTCGGGATTACCATCCAGTCGGGCTTGCACCAAAATTTGGTCGTAGAGGGCAACCGCATAGTTGCGTGCCCGGACGGTTTGATAGGCTTCGGCGATCGCCAGCAGCAACTCATAATCCACAGGAACCTCTGCCTGGGCCTGCTGCTCAATTTCCAGCAAGCGCTCTGTGATCAGGCGAACTTCTGTGGTTTGGCTCTCATTCCAGGCGACGGTGCCCACCCGATTCAAGGCCGCCACTTCTTCCCGTGACCCCAGGGCTCTCCGCAGCCGCAGTTCTCGGAACCAGAGGTCAAAGGCTCCAGCAATGTTGCCTTGATTAAATTCAGTTTCGGCGTCTACGGCGAGTTCGTTCAGTGCCGCATTCAGCACATTGCGCTCTTGCTCACTCAGGGGACGATCCACCACACCCTGCGGCAGCAGCGGATCGGCTTCATCAAAAATCAGGGGATTGGGAGGAAACGCACTGTCCTGTGCGTGTGCAGGTCGTGCTCCTAGTCCAGACCATTCAAATCCAGCGGGTAGGGCGATCGCCAGTGCGGCGATCGCACTCAACTTCCAGCGAATCCAATGCTTCATCATGCGCAGTGTCCTACTCCTTCTCCATTCCTTTGTGTCAACTGGTTGTGTCAACTGATGGTGTCAACTGAATCGTGCCCAAACGCAACCCGAGGGGCGGATCAATTCTCAGGTGATCGGATAGCCAGGTGATCCGATACCAATGCAATCCTATACCAATGTAATCCCGACCGTGTGGGCGATCGCCCCTCATCTTTATATTCCATGTTCTCAGGATGACATCAGAAATTAAGCCAGTGTGGCATCGTGCAGACACTTCTCGTACATAATAATCAATGGGATCGTCCCCATACCGCATGACCGTCTGGATCTGCGGGCTGCGCTCGTGCGCCTCACTGTCCCTGCGGGTTTGTCCCCACTGTCCACATTCACTAGCGATGTGCATCACAGCAAGAATCGCCTGGCGCATCGACATCACTCTTCGACATCACATAGGAGAACTGATATGTCCCCTTCCCGTTGGCTCAAACGCCTTGCACCCCTCTTGCTCAGCGCTATTCTGCTTCTCTCCGCCTGTTCGTCTCCGGCCTCAAAATACGACCAGGTGCAGCAAGAAACCACCGGATTCCGCTCAGAAAAAGCGGTTGATCGGGATGCTGAAAAGGGCGGAACCTTCAACCAGTTTTTCCCCGGATCTCAAGGCAACTACGAGGTCGTGCCCTCCCAGGAGAAGGCAGGCTTCGCAGAATATAAGCTCAAGCAAGATGGCGAAACCGTCGCCATGCTAACCATCAACGACACCATTAGCCTCCCAGCGGCAGCGGTGAAGTATGAGAACGCAACGGCAACCATTTCTGGGTATCCGGCGGTGAATCAAGGCGCAACGGCCACAGGAATTCTGGTGAATGGTCGATATCAGGTCAAAGTACTCTCTCGGAGCGACAGCTTTGGACAAGCCGAGCGAGAAGCCTGGATTCAGAAATTTGACTTACTGGGACTCGCTGAGCTGGACGGCATGCCCACCAGCAAAATTCCTGCAAAACCCTCTCCTCAAAATGCAGCAACGGTTCCCAGCACGATTGAAGCTCCTGCCGCGCCTGAGCCTGCCTCCGACACTGACCTGATGCTTCAGCCGGGGTAGGATGCCATTCGGCGTAGCCGCAACGCACCTTTTCATCAGCTTTAGATGCATTTTTTGATGCGTTATTTAGCGCATCCTCCTCAATTATTCGCTAATGCTCCGCCCCATTTACACGCTAGGAAGAAACTGCACGCTAGGAAGAAACCAATCACTATCGGGATTCCGAAGGAGACTACGGTGAGCAAGAAAATTTTTGAAGTCGTCGATAAATTACCCAAGGGCGGACTGACCGTCATGGCACTGAAATCCCTGGATACCTTCGTACCAGGGCAATGGGAGAATTTGGTAGGGTTTGATAACACCATTCGAGCGGTGACCCGAGAAACCGACGAAGCTATGGTCACCGCCATTGGTGAGCGAGCAGTGGCGCTTTTCAACGACAAGTCTCAGGGCTATCAGCGGGCACTCTGGCTCTACGAAACCGTGGATTCTGCCTCGGGAATGCTCGGCACAGCCGCTATGGCCAACCGCATCGGACAAGACACCTTCCTCGGATTTCTCAAGAACATTACGCCCAAGCCTGAAAAAGCCCAGACCATTGACCTGAGCGTGAAGCTTGTGGCAGAAGTCGTAGCGTTTTGCCACATCAACGGCATCCCTGGGGATAGCCTGGGTGATTTTCTCAAAGCTTTGGGTGACTACAGCGGCGAGTCTCTTATGCGAATGGCGGCGCTCGTCGCGTTCGATGGCGTCATTCCCCTTGGGGCATCCTTCAGTTCTAAAGTGTTGTCGGTCATCAAGAACATGGGGCCGTCAGAGTTGGAGAATAACCCAACCTTCAAAGGCGTGCAGAAAGAGATTCCAGGAAAGAACGCCAAGGGCAAGCTATCGTTCATCACCGAAAGCTTTGAGGCGACTCAAGGATGGATGGACAAATTTGTCGCGGAGAAAGGAATGACCCAAGAAAAAGTGGTGAACAACCTCAACCATTTTCTGGAAGGCTCGCAGAGCAAGCTCGACTATCTCGGCGCATTTCTCGATATCAGCGTCAAGTATTACGAGCATACGGGTGTGCAAACCCTTGCTCGACGCCTGATTGAGCGGGCTGTCGCTGAATTGTAGTGCTTGCGAGCTTTACCCGATTCGTAATCATTTAGAGGTAGTGGTTCGACACAGCTTATCGGGTGCGTTACGCTTCGCTTTTCTGTCATGCCCTTTGGGCTATACGGCACCCTATGCAAT